>JACCQW010000081.1 GCA_013813955.1 Solirubrobacterales bacterium | reverse complement strand
GTCCCGGCGCGCGCGGTGCTCGTCGACGACGTGCACACCACCGGCGCGACGCTCGACGCCTGCGCGCACGCCCTGCGCGCGGGGGGCTGCGAGCGCGTGGCCGCGCTCACCTGGGCGCGCACGCTGGCCGAACGTTGATGGCGTTCGGAGGTGGCCGTAACATGGATCGCTCGCACGTCCGACGACAGAGAGAGGACCCCGACATGCAGATCGAGGTCAAGGGCCGCAACGTCCCCGTCAACGACGAGCTTCGCGAGCTGGTGGAGCGGAAGTTCCGCAAGGTCGCGGCCCAGGTCTCCGACCTGGCCCGCCTCGAGGTCGAGGTGCGCGAGGAGCGCAACCCCGCGATCGCCGACTCGCAGGTCGCCGAGGTGACCCTCCATCTCAAGGGCGTCACCCTCCGCGCGCGGGAGGCTTCGCACGACCAGGCCCACGCCGTGAAGCTCTGCTCCGAGGAGCTCGCGCGCCAGGTCAAGCGCCACCGTGACAAGCGCCGGCGCCGGCGCGAGGCGCGCACCCGCTCCGAGCAGCCGGCGGCATAGCCCCGCGCTCCGGCGCACAGGGTCCAGCGCGGCGGGCCGCCGCCGCCGCGTTGGTACCCTGACCCGATGGCGATTCTCGAGCGTGCCCTGCGATTGGGCGAGTCCAAGCAGTTCAAGCAGTTCGAGAAGCGCGTCGCCCGGATCAACGACTACGAGCCCGAGCTCGAGCTGGAGTCGATGGAGGAGCTGCGCGCTCGGGTCGACGACCTGCGCGAGTCCGCGCGCGGCGGCGAGAGCCTCGACGATCTGCTGCCCGAGACGTTCGCGGTGGTCCGCGAGGTCGGCAGGCGCACGATGGGCATGCGCCACTTCGACGTCCAGCTCATCGGCGCGATGGTCCTGCACTCGGGCTCGATCGCCGAGATGAGGACGGGCGAGGGCAAGACGCTCACCGCCACGCTCGCCGTCGTCCTGAACTCGCTGCCGGGCACCGGCGTGCATCTCGTGACGGTCAACGACTACCTCGCCCGCCGCGACGCCGAGTGGATGAGCCCGATCTACGACGCGCTCGGGGTGAAGGTCGGCGTGCTGCAGAACATGCAGCACTACTCCGACAAGCACGAGGCCTACGCCGCCGACGTCACCTACGGCACCAACTCCGAGTTCGGCTTCGACTACCTGCGCGACAACATGGCCACCGCGCTGGAGGAGAAGGTCCAGCGCGGCCATCCGTTCGGCATCGTCGACGAGGTCGACAACATCCTCATCGACGAGGCCCGCACGCCGCTGATCATCTCCGGCCAGCCCGAGCAGGCCGCAGACTTCTACGCGAAGTTCGCGCGCCTGGCCAAGACGATGATCGCCGGCAAGAAGCCGGAGGGCATGGACCCGCGGCTGAAGAAGGAGTTCGTCGCCGACTACGACTACGAGTACGAGGAGAAGCACAAGACCGTCTCGGTCTCCGAGCAGGGCGTCGCCAAGGCCGAGAAGTTCCTGGGCATCTCGCACCTGTACCGCGCGGAGAACGGGCCGCTGATCAACCACCTGCAGCAGTCGCTGAAGGCCGAGTCGCTGTACAAGCGCGACGTCGACTACGCCGTCGTCGACGAGCAGGTGATGATCATCGACGAGTTCACCGGCCGCATCCTGGAGGGCCGGCGCTGGTCGGAGGGGCTGCACCAGGCGGTGGAGGCCAAGGAGGGCGTGCGCGTCCAGGAGGAGAACCAGACCCTCGCGACGATCACGCTGCAGAACTACTTCCGCCTCTACAAGAAGCTCTCGGGCATGACCGGTACCGCCCTCACAGAGGCGACCGAGTTCATGAAGATCTACAAGCTGCCGGTCGTCGAGGTGCCCACGAACCAGAAGATGATCCGCGCCGACCAGAACGATCAGGTCTACAAGACGCGCGAGGGCAAGTGGCACGCGGTGGCCCAGGAGATCGTCGAGCGCCATCGCAACGGCCAGCCGGTGCTCGTCGGCACTATCTCCGTCGAGGTCTCCGAGCTGCTGTCCGAACAGCTCAAGCGCAACGGCGTGGCGCACACCGTGCTCAACGCCAAGCCCGAATACGCCGAGCACGAGGGCGCGATCGTCGCCGAGGCCGGGCAGCCGGGCGCCGTCACGATCGCGACGAACATGGCCGGCCGCGGCGTGGACATCAAGCTCGGCGGCAATCCCGAGCACCTCACCGAGGTCGAGCTCGTCAAGCTGGGGCTCAAGCCCGGCGATCCCGACTACGACGCGCGCTACTCCGACGTCCTGCCGAAGATCGAGGCGCGGATCGCGGTCGACCGCGAGAAGGTGCTCGAGGCGGGCGGGCTGTTCATCGTGGGCACCGAGCGCCACGAGTCGCGGCGCATCGACAACCAGCTGCGCGGCCGTTCCGGCCGCCAGGGCGATCCGGGCGAGTCGCGCTTCTTCCTCAGCGCCGAGGACGACCTCGTGCGCCTGTTCGCCGGCGACCGGATCTACAAGATCCTCGACAGGCTGGGCACCGTCGACGAGGAGGGCCACGAGGAGCCGATCGAGGCCGGGATGCTCTCCAAGCAGATCGAGAAGGCCCAGCGCAAGGTCGAGGAGCAGAACTTCCTGATCCGCAAGCGCGTGCTCGAGTACGACGACGTGATGAACGAGCAGCGCCGCATCGTCTATGCCTACCGCGACGAGGTGCTCGAGGGCAAGGATATGGGCACCTCGGCGCGCGAGGAGCTCGGGCAGGTCATCGAGCGCCTCGTGGCCGAGTACGCGGCCGGCGACTTCATCGAGGACTGGGACCTCGACGGCCTGTTCACCGCGCTGGACGACATCTTCCCCGTCGACCTCTCGCCCGGTGACCTCTCCTCCGAGCAGACCGACCGCGAGGAGCTCGTGCGGATGCTGCACGCCGACGCGGTCAAGCTGTACGACCAGCGCGAGGCCGAGCTCGGCGAGGAGCTCATGCGGGCGCTGGAGCGCTACCTGCTGCTGCAGACCATCGACCAGCGCTGGCGCGAGCACCTCTACGACATGGACTACCTGCGCGAGGGCATCCACCTGCGCGGCTTCGCCCAGATCGAGCCGATCGTCGCCTACAAGAACGAGGCCTTCGAGCTCTTCGAGGACCTCATGAACACGATCTGGTCGGACTTCGCGCGGATGATCTTCAACGTCGAGGTCGAGGTGCAGGCGGAGGACGGCGGCGAGCCGCAGCGCTACACACCTCGGTCCTCCTCCTCGACCAGTGGGGGCAGCGTCTCCTACTCGGGCCCGGCGCAGGCTCAGCAGGGCGCGCTCGCGCTGGCCGCGGCCGCCGGACCCGTCGAGCAGGCCGTCGAGGCCTACGAGGACGGCGAGCTGGAAGACGGCGAGCTGGCGGTGCCGGTCGAGCAGCGCCGCCTCGACGAGCACGAGCAGGTCGGCCGCAACGACCCCTGCTGGTGCGGGTCGGGCAAGAAATTCAAGAAGTGCCATGGCGCCTGAGGCGCCTTGAGCGCTCGCGCCAAGCTGCTGGTCGCGGCGCCGAACCTCACCGATCCGAACTTCCGCCGTACGGTCGTGCTCGTCGCCGAGCACGGTGAC
>JACCQW010000066.1 GCA_013813955.1 Solirubrobacterales bacterium | reverse complement strand
CCCACGCAGGGGCACATCGCCTCGGCGCTGTGTTACGTTCCGCATGCGCGCGCCCGGCTGGTGGATGGGGGCGCGCGGCGGGTACAGCTGATCGCCAAGGGCAGCCTGTTCCTGGGGCGCATGTCCGAGCAGTCCGACGGCATGAGCGTGCTGCTCGAGTCCAACCAGCAAGCGGAGGGATGAGCGGATGGCAGCGGTGAGCGAGGCGACACGCGAGAACTTCGACGAGCTCGTCGGAAGCGGTACCACGCTCGTCGACGTGTGGGGACCGGAGTGCCGGCCGTGCCTGGCGCTGAAGCCCCACGTCGAGAAGCTGGCCGAAGCCCGGGACGACCTGACGGTCGTCATGCTCGAGGCGCCCAAGGCCCGCCGGGTCTGCATCCGCCTCAAGGTCCACGCACTGCCGACCTTCCTGCTGCTGCACGACGGCGAAGAGGTCGCGCGGTTGTCGGCGTCGACGATCAGCCCGACGGAGCTCAAGACCTGGCTCGACACGAGCCTCGGAGAGATGAGAGAGGAGGTGAGCTAGCGCCCCATGTTCGAGAGCAAGCAGATCATCGTGCTCGGTGAGCGCGACGGAATCGCGGGCCCCGCGATCGCCGCCTGCGTCAAGAGTGCAGGCGGAAACGTCGTCTTCGCATCGACGGAGTGCTTCGTCTGAACTGCCTCGGGGGCCATGGACCTGAATAGCCAGGAAACGATCAAGCGCCTCGCCGACGAGCACGGGACCGACCAACTGGTCGTCATCCTCGGAGCTCCGGACGCAGAGAGCGCGGAGATCGCCGCCGAGACCGTTGTGCTCGGCGATCCGACCTATGCAGGTGCACTGGCCGAGGCCCAGTTGGGTCTCTCCGTGTATCACGCACTCGAGGAGGAGTTCCGCAGCCTGGTCGCCGACGACGTCTGGGAAGACCAGATCGGCGTCATGGCCGACGTGCTCGAAGCCGAGGAGATCTCCGCGGCGGTCAAGGGCATGCGCGAGCAGAAGCCCTAGCCCGGCATGGCTCAGCCACCGCTGGTGGCTGAGCAGCGCACGTCTCATCGAGCCCTGACGATCGGCAGATCTTCAAGCGCGATGGGTTTCATCGTGTGTCCTGCTCGGACGTGTTGGGCTAGTCGAGTAGCTCGGCGATGTGCTGCGCCGCCCGGCGGGCGCCGTCTGTCTCCACGGGACGGTAGTCGACGTCGCGCCCAATCTCGTCGGCGATGGCCGCGGCGATGACCTCGGGGGTGGCGTGGTCGAAGTCCATCCGCCGGCCGGCCCGATAGCGATCGAGCCGGTGGGCGACGTGGAAGTTCTGCTCGAAGTGGTGGCGTAGGGGGAAGTAGAGGAACGGCCGGCGTGCTGCGGTGAGCTCCATCGCGGTCGTCAGCCCGCCCTGGACCACGGCGAGGTCACAGGCGGCGAGATGACGGTAGAGATCGTGCACGTAGGTGCGCACCTCGAGGCCGTCGCCGGCAGGCAGCGTCGCCGGGTCGATGCGCGGCCCGGCGACGACGATCATCCGCAGCTCGGGCACGAGCTTCTTCGCGGCGGGCAAGGCAGCCATGACGCGCCGCAGCAGGTGCGCGCCCACGCCCGACCCGCCGACAGCGACGACGCAGACGCGCTCGTGCGGCTGGTAGCCGAGCTCGACCCGCAGGCGCTCGCGGTCTCCCGTCTCGGCCTGGTCGAACCCGGTCACGTAGCCGGAGAAGTCGAAGTTGCGCTCGGTCCACTCGCGGATCCCCGGCAGATCCTGGCCGAGGTCGCCGTGGACGATGTCGCCGGGGTTGCCGACGAAGATCGCGCGGTCGCGGACCTGCGGATGGTCGCGGACGTGCTCGACCATCTCGGCGTTGTAGTCCGCGGTCAGCAACGCCTCGTGCTCACCGCCGTCGGGCATCGGCAGCCAGCCGACGAAGTCGGTCATCCAGGCGAACGGAGCGCACTTGCGGCTCGGGTTCTTGTGGAGGTGGTAGTCGAGCTCCCAGGCCTCGTCGCCGATCCACAGGTCGTAGCGCTGCTCACGCACGACATCGTCGAAGACCATGAAGTTGGCGGTCAGGATCTCGTCCATGCTCCGGACCGCCTGGAAGCAGTGCAGGTCGTGCTCGGCAGACTCCGACTCGATGTGACCCGACTCGTTGGCCAGGTGCACGCTGGCGGGATGGATGCGCTCACCCTCTTGCTCGAGCACGCGCGTCACCGGGTCCTGGGCGAGCCAGTCGATCTGCAGGTCCGGGACCAGGGTGCGCAGCTCGCGCGCGATCGCGACGTCCCGGCGCGCATGGCCGAGGCCGATCGGCGAGCTGACGTACAACGCGCGGGGCCGGTCGTCGGACCGGTGGACCGCCGGGTCGCGGCGGAAGGAGGGGTCGGAGAACTCGCGGATCGCGAGGTTGACCTCGACAGGGCGGCGCCCCATCGGGGCGTGGTCGCCGCCCTCGATCGCCAGCAGCCTTCCGCGCGCCGCTGTTGCCAGCTCCTTGGCGTCGGCGAGGCCCGTGATCTTGTCGTCCGTTCCGTTGATCACCAGCACGGGGCATTGCACGCGCCGGGCGAGCGCCAGCTGGTCGCGGCGGGTGACGGGCGCGGCCGCGTCGGCCAGCACCGTCAGGGTCAGCGTGTCCGGATCGGTCTCGAGGCCCCAGCCGACGACGTCATCGAAACCCTTCGTCGAATGTGCCTCGCTAGTGGTCATCGCAGCGAACCACTCGACGAAGTCGCGGAAGTCCGTGCGCCAGTGCACGGCGTTGAACTTCGCCCAGCCGCGCGTCGTGAGCGGCTTGCGCAGGAACGCCGGCACGGTCCACCGATGGGACATGGTCCGCCAGCGCAGCCCGCTCACGGACCGGCTGGTGGGGAAGAACGGGCCGATGAACACCACGCCGAGGACGCGTTCGGGATGCTCGGCCGCGAGCAGCAGCGTGCGCTGGGCGCCGCGCGACAGACCGACGACGATCGCCTTGTCGGTTCCGGTCGCGTCGAGGACGTCGAGAGCATCCTGGGCGAACTCCGCCTCGGCGTAGGCCTCGCGGGTGCGCGGGCGGTCACTCTTCCCGTTGCCGCGCGGGTCGAACACGATCACGCGGTGGTGCCGGGCGAGGTAGGGGATCTGCATCTTCCAGACCCGCGAGTGCACGAGCGTCCACGTCGGGCAGAACAGGATCGTCGGCTCCCCGGAGCCATAGACCTCGTAGAAGACGCGCACGCCGTCGCGCTCGATGTGGCCCTGGTCGTCCGGATACATCGCCCGGGTCTGCTCGCTCATGTCGACGTGCTCGCTGGTGGCCTGCTCGGTGATGCTCATCGCGTCCCCCTCCTCGATCTGCTGTTCGTCACTGTCCCACCGCTGCGTGCGGCGCGCGCGAACCTTCCGTGATTGCGCCGCGAAGGCACATAGGGTTCGCGTCATGCTCAGCGTTCGCGTGCTCGGCGAGCTGGCGCTCGAGCTGGACGAGGTCCCGGTCGCCCCGCCGGCCGGCCGCGGCGCGCGCGCGCTGCTGGGGCTGCTCGCGCTCGACCGTCGACTGCACGCTCGGGCCCAACTTGCGGCGCGCCTGTGGCCGGATGTCCTCGACGACAGCGCTCGCACGAGTCTGCGCAGCGCGCTCGCAGCGCTGCGGCGATCACTGGAGCCCGACGCCGACCGTTACCTGGTGGCCACGCGAGAACGCGTCGGCCTGCGCGAGGACGTCTGGACGGATACCGCCGCGTTCGAGCAGCTCGCGGCTGCCGGCCGGCTGCAAGAGGCGATCGACCTGTACCGCGGCGACCTGCTCTCCGGCGCGAACGACGATTGGGTGCTCACCACGCGCGACGAGTGGCGCGAGCGGGCCGCCGTCGTGCTCGCGCGGCTTGCCACCGAGGCCGAGCAGGCAGGCAACTGGACGGCGGCGATCGCCCGCACCCGGCGGATCGTCGCCCTCGACCCGCTCGCCGAGGAGGGGCAGCGCGCGCTGATCGATCGGCTCGCGAAGGCCGGCGACCGGCCCGCCGCCCTTGCCGCATACACCCGCTACGCCGATCGGTTGCGGACGGAGCTGCGGATCGCCCCGTCACCGGCGACGCGCGCGCTCGTGGACGAGCTTCGCCGGTCGGACTCCGACGCTGAGACCCGTTCGACGGCGCTCCCGGGGGAGGGGGTGGCGCGCCCTGCTCCGGCATCCGGCACGGTGACGCTCCTCTTCACCGATCTGGTCGGCTCCACCGAGCTGCTCGGAGAACTGGGCGAGGACGGCGCGGAACGCCTGCGCCGCGACCATTTCGGCCTGCTGCGCGACGTCGCGCTCAGTCACACCGGAGAGGAGGTGAAGTCGCTCGGCGACGGTCTGATGGTCGCGTTCACGAGCAGCGTCGACGCGGTCGCGTGCGCGATCGGCATCCAGCAGGCCGTCGATCGCTACAACCGGCGCACGGGAAGCGAGCGGATGGCCGTGCGCGTCGGGCTGAACGTCGGCGAGCCGATCCGCGACGAGGACGACTACTTCGGCACGCCGGTCGTCGTCGCCAAGCGATTGTGTGACCGCGCACAGGGCGGGCAGATCCTCGCCTCGGAACTCGTGCGCCTGCTCATCGGCGGCCGGGGGGACTTCACCTTCAGGCCGGTCGGCGAACTCGCGCTGAAGGGACTCGCGCAGCCGGTCGCCACGACCGAAGTGGCCTGGGAGCCGGCGGGCATGGAGCGCATCGCCCTCCCCCCGGAGCTCGCACGCGAGCCGGGCGCGCTCGTCGGTCGCGAGAAGCAGCTGTCAGGGCTACAGGACACCTGGCGTCGGGTCCTCGACGGCCGGCCGGGCGTCGTGATGGTCACGGGCGAGCCGGGCATCGGCAAGACGAGGCTCGTCGCCGAGCTCTGCCGTCGTGCCCATGCCGACGGCGCGACCGTCCTGCTCGGCCGCAGCCACGAGGAGTCCGTGGCGCCCTACCAGCCCTTCGTCGAGGCCCTGCGCCAGTACGTCTCCGCTTGTCCCGTCGACGAGCTGCGGCTGCAGATCGGACCGCGGCGCCGCGTCCTCGCGAAGCTCGTACCCGAGCTTTGGGCGAACGGGGACGAGACGCGGGCCGGCGAAGGCGACGCGACGGGCGGGGGCGCGGGTGAACGCTACGCCCTGTTCGATGCGGTCGGTTCGTTGCTGGCCGAAGCGGCGCGCACGCATCCGGCGATCCTCGTGCTCGACGATCTGCACTGGGCCGACGACGCCTCGTTGCTGCTCCTCCGTCACGTCGCCCGCACGGCGACAGATGTACCGCTCCTGATCATCGGCACCTACCGCGAGACGGAGGTGCACGAGGACGACCCGCTGTCCTCAGCGCTCGCGGAGCTGCGCCGCGCGCGTGCGCTGCAGTCGCTGTCGCTGAGCGGGCTCCACGCCGACGACGTCGCCGCCCTCGTCCGCGGGCTGGGCGCGGAGGTGCCCGACGAGCTCGCACGCGCGGTCGCCCGGCGAACCGAGGGCAACCCGTTCTTCGTCGAGGAGATCATCCGCCACCTGGACGCCGGCGAGGAACTCGCCGTGCCCGACAGCGTCAAGGACCTGCTCCGGCGCAGGCTTCGGCGGCTGGCCGAGCCCGCCCGGCGCGCGCTGGGCGCCGCAGCCGTGCTGGGTCGCGAGTTCGATCTCGACACGCTCGAGCGCGTGACGGGAGGTGAGGGCGAGGAGCTGCTCGAAGCGATGGACCAGTCGCTTTTCGAGCACGTGCTGGTCGAGGTGCCCGACGTCGTCGGTCGCTTCGCGTTCTCGCACGCGCTCACCCGCGAAACCATCTACGAGCAGCTGTCGGCCGCGCGACGCGCACGGCTGCACAGGCGAGCCGGGGAGGCGCTCGAGCACCTGCACGCAGCACGCCTCGACGAGCACGCGGACCAGCTCGCCCACCACTTCGTCCAGGCGGGCGACGACGACAGGAGCTTTGACTACCAGCTCCGAGCGGCGCGAGCGGCGTGGCGCGTCTACGCGTCGGAGACCGCGATCGCTCACAACAGTGCCGCGCTCGTGACCGCCACGCGGCTGGGCCTGTCACCCGAGGCCGATGAACGCGTGCGCCGACTGCTGCTGGAGCGGGGCTGGATGCGTCAGGTGCAAGGCGATCATGAGGCCGGTGTCGCCGACTACGGAGGCGCTCTGCAGGCGGCGCGCACCGCCAGCGACCGGCGGCTGGAGGCCGAGGCACTGGACAGCCTCGCGTTCGCGGAGAGGTTCTTCGATTCGGCGCGGTCGGGTGCCCACCATCACGAGGCGCTGGCCATCGCCGACGAGGTCGGGGATGTGCCACTGCAGATCCGCGTCCTCAGCCGCATGTCGCTCATCCGAGCGACCGATCTGGACCTCACGGGAGCGCTCGAGGCGGGAGAGCGGGCCCTCGCGCTCGCCGAACAGACGGGCGACGACGACCACGACCGTTCGATCGCGATCGACGCCCTCAAGCTGGCGGCCCTCCAACTCGGCGACCTCGATCGACTCGACGCCCTGACCACCGAGCTCGAGGAGGTCCAGCGCCGCAGAGGGGACCTGTGGTACCTGCAATGGACGCTGCTCGAGTCGTCGTTCGTTCCGCTTGCGAACGCGGTGTGGGATATCGCCGCCGGGCGACTGCAGGAGGCGCTCGTCATCAACAACCGGGTGGCGGACGCGTTCTGCAGGCCCATGATCCACGACGCCGGCTGCTGGTTGGAGCGCAGCCGCGGTGACCTCGGGCGGGCGCTCACCGAGGGCCGTCTCGCCGTCCAGCTCACGGAGCGTGCGGGCCCCACGCCGTGGGGTGCCTGGACGCGCTCGACACTGGGCTGGGCCCTGCTCGACCTGCGCGCGGCCGACGAGGCCGTCGCCGTGCTCGAGCGCGGTCTCGCGGACGCATGCACGCTCAGCGATCGCTTCCGCACGGCCGGGCACCTCGCCTGGGCGCACGCGCTCACCGGCGACGACGCCCGTGCGCAGGAAGCCGCGAGCGAGGCAGAGCAGGCGCTCGCCAAGCTCAGGACTCGCGCCGGAGATGCATTCGTCTTTGGCTTCGGGGCAGCCACGAGTCTTGCGCGAGCGCACCTCGCGGCGGGCCGGGCCGACCGCGGCGTGGCCGTCCTGTCCCCGCTGCTGGCGGTCGTCGGCAGCTCCGGCTGGCACGAGGCGGCCGCGTCGACGGCGCTGGTTCTCGGCCTGTGCCGAGAAGCGAGCTCCGACGCGGAGGCCGCGAGAGCGCTCCTGCGTCGTTCGATCGATCTGGCCGAGCACCACGGACTGCCGGGCGTCGAGTGGGATGCGCGAGCGGCCCTGGCCCGACTCAGCGACGGCGACGCTGCGACGCTGCTGCGGGCCCAGTCGGCGGCCGTCGTGCAGCGGCTCGCTTCAAGCCTCGGCGACGATCCCGTCGCTGCGGCGTTCGTCCGGATCGCCGACGGCTGACGCCGGCACAGCCCAGCTCACCTCGAAGGCGAGCGCCCGCGGATCCTCCAGCGGGACGAACGCCAGGCCGTCGAGGGCCGCACGCTGCGTCCTGTACTCCGCGAGCGCGCTCAGCTTGCGTTCACGTGCGCGCACATCGAGCGGTCGCACCCGTGGCACGAGCCGCTCGACCGTCACACCGGCCTCGGCGAGAACGGCGACCCAGTCCGCACCGATATCGAGCCCGGCACGTTCGGGGACGCCCGCGACCCACGCCGGCCAGCCATGGGCAATGCCGTGCGGCAGGTCCGCGTAGAGCATCACCGGCCAGCCGCCGCGCGCGAGCTCGAGCGCCGCGTCACGGACGAGCTCGTGGTCCGGGTGCCCGCCGAGGCCCGCGGGGGCATGGATGACGGTGTCCGGCTCCAGGAGCTCCCGGACCCGGGCGGCCAGCGGGCCGGTGGCAAGCTCGCCATCGCGATACTGAGCGTCGAGCAGGTCCAGATGCACCGCGTCCCGGCCCACCAGCCCGAGTGCCCGCGCGTCCTCTGCGCGGCGCTCACGCATCCGGTCGACAGGATCCTGCGCGCCGGTCAGGCGGTCCCACCACGGCGCTGGTGTGCCGGGTGGGGGCGAGCCGGTGAAGACATCCACGACCGTCACGTCGCCGCTCCCCTCGAGCACATGCCAACACGACAGCACGGCGTCATCGAGATGCGGAGAGAGCACGACCGCCTTCATGGCACCAAGATCGCAGGCGGTCGTGCGCGCACCGTGAACCGCGCGCGAACCGGGACCTGCGTTGCGACCGCTCTGCGGATTCCCACTTGACCTGACACCCGGGTGTCAGGTCTATCCTGTGATCGTGGCTGTCACCGTCAAGCAGGTCGCGGCGCGGGTCGGCCTTCCGAGCCGCACCGTCCGCTACTACGACCGCATCGGCCTCGTGCGCGCCGACGAGCGCAGCACGTCCGGCTATCGCCTGTATGGGCCCGAGGGCGAGGGGAGGCTGCGCTTCATCCGCCACGCGAAGACGCTCGGCTTCTCCCTTGACGAGATCCGCGGGCTCCTGGAAGCAGCGGAAGGCGGCTGCGGCGCGACGGTGCCCGAGCTCAAGCGGCTGCTCGACCAGAAGGTCGCCGAGATCGACGTGAAGATCGCGGAGTTCGTGGCGTTCCGCGAGCGGCTGGTCGAGTACAGCGAGGGAAAGCCCTCGCACGATCGGGGCTGCTGCGGCGACGGCTCGTTCTGCAACTGCCTCGACGACGTCCCTGAACCCTAGGCCCAGAAACGAAGGTGATCCAGATGGCATGCCAGTGCGGAGTGAACGCGATCATCGCGGGCGAGGAGCACACGGAGTGCGCGTGCGCGACCGACCCGCAGGCCAACTGCCAGTGCGGCAGCGGCGCTCTGAGCACCTCCGACCGCGAGCTCGCCCTCGAGCGCGTGGTGATGCAACTCGACAAGCGCCTGCGCAGGCTGGAGCGCGCCCGCATCTGACGCGCATGAACGGTGGCCGGTCAGGGCACAGGCATCGACGTGCGCCCTGCCCTGCTCGCCTCGGTGGCCGGCCTCGTCCTGGTCGCGGCCGGCTGTGGCGCTGAAGGCGACGACGACGGCGGCGGTGACGGGAATGCCTTCAAGGCGGGCGCAAACCGGATCTGCCGCGAGCTGGGCGTGCGCTCGGCGGCGGTCGCCGCCCCGACCTCGCCCGCGTCATACGTGAGCTACGGCCGCGAGACGGCCGACGTGCTCGACGACGTTCGGCGCGGCATGGCCGCCTTGGAGCTCCCCGCGGGCGCGAATCGCGGCCCGGCGCAGCGGGTGGTCGCCGCCTTCGAGGCTTTTGCGCCTCAGGCCACCAAGCTGCGATCCATGGCCGATGCGGTGGCGGCCGCTCCCGCGGACCCGGCCGCCACAGGCCGTGCCAAGGAGACGCTGCGGGACGTCGGAGCGGTGCTCGTGCGCGTGGGCGACGGGGCCGACCCGTCCTTCGAGCGCCTTGGGCTGAAGGCCTGCGGCGGATAGATCGTCGGGCCGGGAGGTCCAGGACACTGACGAACATGTCTGACCGTCCCCCGGTCGCCTACCTGATCATGTCCTACACGCTGCCCGACCAGGTCCTGCGGCTCGTGCGGGCCCTGCGGGCCGGCAGTCCGGGGGGCCACGTCGTGATCCATCACGACGCATGCCGGTGCTCGCTGGACCGCCGCGGCCTGCAGGAGGCGGGCGCCCACTCGCTCGAGCCCGCCGTCCCGGTGCGTTGGGGCGACTTCTCCCAGCTCGCGGCGGTGCTGCGCGGCTTCGCCTGGCTGCTCGAGAACACCGACTTCGAGTGGCTCGTGCTGCTCTCCGGCCAGGACTACCCGCTCCGACCTGTGCCGGACATCGAGCGCGACCTCAGGGACGCGCCCTATGACGCCTTCATCGAGACCCGTCTCGTGCCGGCGCCGCCCGTCTTCCGCCGCACCCTGGACGAGTTCCCCACCCGCTACTTCTACCGCTACGCCGCGCTGCCCGACCGGCCTGCCGCGGCGCGGCTGGCCGCCCTGGTGC
>JACCQW010000057.1 GCA_013813955.1 Solirubrobacterales bacterium | reverse complement strand
GCGCACCGGCGGCCGCGGCCCGGGCGGAGGCCGAGCGCCTGCGGGAGGCTGCATGGGCCCTGGCGTAGGGCCCGCGGGCCGGGGACGGTCCGTATCCTCCCCGCCGCATGCCCCAGCCCTCCCCCGCCCGGATCCTGGCACCGATCGCGCTGGTCGCCTTCCTGGTCGCGGTGACGGTGGTCACCGCGGGCAGCCTCGGGGGCGAGGACCCGGCGAGCGATCCGGCGCCGGCGCAGAACCGGTCGGGCACCAACTCCAGGACACCCGCGTCGACCGGCGAGAGCGACCCGCCGAGCACTACCGGCAAGGACGCCGGCGAGGGCGGCACGGTGATCGTCCAGGCCGGCGACACGCCGTCGGCCATCGCCGAGCGGGAGGGGATCGAGCTGCAGCGGCTGCTCGAGCTCAATCCCGACATCGACGTGACCGCGCTGCGCACCGGGCAAGAGCTCAAGGTCACGCCGTGAGGGTCGCGCCGATCATCCTCGCCGTCCTGCTCGCCTGGGTGGCCGTGGCCGGCGTCGCGCACGCGCAGTCGGGTCCGGGGCGGCCGGACGTCCGCGCGAGGTCCGCGATCGTCATGGAGGCCTCCACCGGCCACGTCGCCTTTCGCCGGAAGATCCGCGTCGAGCGCCCGATCGCCTCGACGACGAAGCTGATGACCGCGCTCGTCGCCCTGGAGCGCAGCGACCTCGACGACGTCCTCAGCGCCACCGACTACGACGCGCTGGCGATCGAGTCGCAGATCGGGCTGCGCGAGGGCGAGCGCATGAGCGTGCGCGACCTGCTGCGCGCGCTGCTGCTGGAGAGCGCCAACGACGCGGCGGTGACCCTGGCGGTCGGCACGATGGGCTCGCGGCAGGCGTTCGTGCGCGAGATGAACCGCCGCGCCCAGCAGCTGAGCCTGGACCACACGAGTTTCGCCAACCCGGTCGGCCTCGACGAGGCCGGCAACCACTCCAGCGCCGAGGACCTCGTCCGCCTGGCGGTGATCCTGCGCCGTAACGACTTCTTCCGCGAGACCGTCGACCTGCCGCGCGCGACGCTTCGCACCGGCGCCCGCAGGCGGACCGTCGTGAATCGCAACGCGCTCGTGCGCCGCGAGGGCTTCGTGGACGGCGTGAAGACGGGGCGCACGAACCAGGCCGGCTACGTGCTGGTCGGCTCGGCGACACGCGATGGCGTGACGGTGGTCAGCGCGGTCCTCGGCTCCCCCACCGAGAGCGCGCGCGACCAGGACACGCTCGCGCTGCTGCGCTACGGCCTGAGCCGCTACCGCACGTCCACGCCGCTGCCCGAGGGGCGGGTCATGGGCGAGATCGACCTGCGCTACCGCGATGGCGAGACCGTCGAGGTGATCGCCGGGCGCACGGTCAACCGCGTGGTGCGCCGCGGCGAGCGGGCGGGGGTGACGGTGACCGGTGTGCCGGAGGAGGTCGACGGGCCGCTGCCGCGCGGCTCGCGCGTGGGGACCGCGATCGTCCGCCATCGCGACGAGGTGATCGCGCGCGTGCCGCTCGTCACCGCGCGGGCCGTGGCCGAGGCCGGACTGGGCACGCGGCTGGACGACCTCGTCCGCCGGCCGCTGACCGTGATCGCCCTGTGCCTTCTGCTGGCCTGTAGCCTCCCCCTGGTCATCCTGCGCCGCCGTGCGATGCGGCGCCGGGAAGCACAGGATGCCGAGCGGACGGGGACCCCCAGCAGGGAGGAGACGCCGGTCGCATGATCATCACCGTCACGCTGAACGCGGCGATCGACAAGTCGCTGTCGGTGCCCAACTTCCGCCTCGGGCGCCGGCACCGCACCGTGGAGCAGACGACGCTGCCGGGCGGCAAGGGCGTCAACGTCGCGCGGACCCTCAAGACCCTCGGCCAGCCGGTGATCGCCACGGGCTTCGCGGGCGGCTCGACCGGCACGCGCATCGTCGAGGCGCTGACCGACGAGGCGATCCTCAACGACTTCGTGCGCATCCGCGAGGAGTCGCGCACGAACACCGCGGTCCTGGATCCCACCAACGGCGAGCAGACCGAGATCAACGAGCGCGGGCCGGCGGTCACCGGCCGCGAGCTCGAGCTCTTCCGAGACAAGCTCACCTACCTCGCGCGCGGCGCCGCGATCGTCGTGTTCGCCGGGTCGCTGCCGCGCGGCCTGGACTCCGACGTCTACTGCGACCTGATCAAGGACCTGCGCAAGCTCGGCGTCACGGTCGTCATCGACACGGACGGCGATCCCCTGCGCCACGCGGTGCGCGGCGAGCCCGACGTCGTCTCCCCGAACGTGCTCGAGGCCGAGGAGCTCGTCGGCCACGAGTTCAACGACGACGAGGACATGACGATCGCCGTGCGCGAGATGGTCGCGCTCGGCGCCGGCGAGGCCATCATGACGGTCCCCGATGGCTGTTTCGCCTCGGTGATCGTCGACGGCGGCCCGGTCCTGCACCGCGTGCGCATCGAGCCGCGCGAGGCGATCGCGACCGTCGGCGCCGGCGACGCGTTCCTGGCGGGCTACGTCGCCGCGCGCTACTCGGGCAAGGCGCCCGCGGAGTGCCTGCGCTTCGGCGTGGCCTGCGGCGCGGAGTCCACCCAGCGCCTCGGTGCCGGCCTCGTGGACGCCCAGCGCGTCGAGCGCCTGCTGCCCGAGATCGAGGTCGTACCGCTGACGGTGCCCGCCGAGGTGTCCTAGCGTCGTGATTCGCAAATAAACTGCGACCGAATCAACGACTCACGACACTAGCGTCCGCTCAGCAGCCGCCGGGGCCGCAGGTCGCGCCGGTGGCCAAGGCCGGCGCGGGGGAGGCGGC
>JACCQW010000035.1 GCA_013813955.1 Solirubrobacterales bacterium | reverse complement strand
TCGACGGATAGATGGGGAGAACTCGAACTCCCGACCTCTCACGATTATGAGACGCCCAGCGCGTCCCCGCGAAGTGCGTTGGTTTCAAGAATGGTTCCCGTTAGGCTCCTCGCCGCATGGGTTTCGGTCTCCGCATCTTTCCCGGGGTTCGGATCAGCGCCTCAAGCCGCGGTATCCGAGCCGGAGTGGGACCGCGCGCCGCGACGGGGGTCAGGGCCCTCGAGGCCGCAGGCTCCGGGTCAGGGATGTCGCGTGCGTCCTATCGCGTCTGTGACCCGCAGAACCCAGGTCGCGAACTGCTGGTGCAGTTCGTCTCTGCGGACCTAGCCCAGCTCGCTGCCTCCGCCGCTGAGTCGCGGTCCGATGACAAGTCGCCAACCATGCGAAACGCGTTCGGCGGACTGCTGAGCAGCCTGCCGGCAAGCCCACGCACGACGCATGGCCGCATGTGCATGGGACGAGGCACCCGCGACGGGACGTGCCCGGAACTGAGCGACGCCTTAGACAAGCTACTCGTCAGATGACGCGCTGATCGGGCGACCCGCACGCCGATGAACATGCGGACTGCTCACCCTTTCAGGAACCCTCGCGCAGCCGCCGATGCGGTCTGACGTGCCAGCCCCTCGTGTCCTCACGGCCCCCGCGGCCTCCTTGGAGCAAGCCCTCGCTGACGCCGTCGCCGCGGCCAAGCGCGACGACCCCCTCGCCCCCGTCACGATCCTCGTCGGCAGCACCCTGCTGCGCCCCTACCTCCAGCGACGGCTCGCGACGCTGCTCGGGGGACACGCCAACGTGTCGATCGTCACCGCCGGCGAGCTCGCCCTCCGGCTGGGCGAGGCGGCGATGGTCGAAGCGGACCGCAAGCCGATGCCTCCCCTGGCGGCGCGGATCCTCGCCGGGGAGGTGGCCCGCGAGACCGCCGGGTACTTCGAACCGGTCGCACACACCACCGGCTTCACCACCGTGCTGCATCGCCTTTTCCGCGAGTTCGCGCAGGCGGGTGTGAACGCCGGCGCATTTCGCACTGCGAAACCAAGTCTCCCGGGCTCCGCTACCAAGCACGCCGCGATGGCAGAGCTCTTCGAGAGCTACGAGTCCCGTCGCGCGGAGTGGTACGGCATCGACGACTGCTTCGGCGCGGCGGACGCCACACAACTCGACGCGCGTCTGCTGTGTGTCTACGGCGTCTGGGAGCTCACGGCGACGATGGGCGAGATCCTCACGAGGCTCTCAGCGACGATCGACGTGCACGTCTTCCTTCCGGAGGCGGCTCCCGAGCCGATCGATTCGGCGCTCAGCACGGTCGTGGAGTGGCTCAGGCAATCGAGCGCGACGGAAGCCCCCGCCCCCGTGGACGATCGCCCGCTCACTCTGTTGCGTCACGTCCAGGACCACGTCCTGCGCTCGCCGATCCCCCCGGACACACCGCCCACCGACAACTCGCTTCGCCTCATCTCCGCGGCCGACCCCACGCGCGAGGTCCGGGCCTGCGCGCGCGCGTGCCTGACCTGGGCCGCCGAGGGCATCGCGTTCCACGAGATGGCGATCGCCTACCGCCATCCGAACACCTACCGCCCCCTCATCGACAGCGTCTTCCGCGAGGCCGGGATCCCCGTGTACCTCCACGAGGGCACCCCGCTGAGCGAGCTGCCGCTCGGTCGCCGGATCCTCGCGATCGTCGATCTACTCGACGAAGACTTGGAGCGACGAGCGGTCATCGACACCCTCAGCGATCTCGACCTCCCCAAGGAGACGCGCGAGCGCTACCCGCTCTTTAGCGCGACGCGCTGGGACACGCTCTCGCGAACGGCGGGCATCGTCGGCGGGCACGCGCAATGGACCGAGCGTCTCGGGCAGCTTCGCACCGACCGCGAGGTGCAGATCGAGGCGGCCCGCCCCGAGGTGCCGCAGTGGCTCACCGACGAGGTGACGCGCATCGTTTCGCTGAACGCCTTCATCGACGACCTCGCGGAGCGCAGCGCGAGCCGCCGGCAGCAGGCGCCCCTCGGTGAGCACCTCGACCATCTCGAGTCGCTGCTCAGCACCTATGTCCGCGGAGTGGATCCGGTGCTCACGGCGCTGCGCAGCCTCGGCCGCATTGACGCCCTCACCACCCCGCTGAGCTACGGGCGCTTCCGCGACATCGTGCGCGCCGCGATCGAGGGCATGCGCAGCGATGACGTCCTCGACCGGCGCGTCGGCGCCTTCGGCCGCCGCGGGGTCAACGCCCTCGACGTCAACTCCCTTCGCCACCTGCGCTTCGAGGCCGTGGCGTTGCTGGGCCTGGTCGAGCGCTCGTGGCCGTCGCCCGTCCGCCAGGATCCGTTGCTGCTCGACGGCGAGCGCGCCGCCCTCTCGGAGGCGAGCGGTCGGCGGATGCCGCTGCGCACGACCGGCGACGATCCCGAGCCCCTGCAGTTCGCCATGGCCGTGCAGGCCGCATCGAGCCGGCTCGTCGCGTCCTATCCGCGATCCGACCATGCCGGGGGCCGGGCGCAGCTTCCCTCGAGCTTCCTGCGCGCACTCGCCGGTGCGGCGACGGGCGCCGTGGTTTCCGCCGAGCGTTTCGACGACCTTCCCCAACCGCTGCTGCGCCGGGAGCGCGCCGCCCAGACCGGGGCGGGAGTCGGCCAGCGCGCGCTCTCCGCCGCCGAGCACCTGCGCGGCATCATCGAAGAGGACCGTCCCCTGGGCGCGGCGCTGCTGCGGCGCGATCCTCGCTTCGAGCGCGCCGCGGTCGTAGACGTGGCCCGCGCCGGGCGTACCGCGACCGAATTCGATGGCGTCCTCAGCGAGGCCCTTGCACCGCGTCTGGCCGAGCAATGGGCGATCGCCCGGCCCATGCCGGCCACGGCGCTTGAGAAGTACGCGGGCTGCGGCATGCAGTTCTTCCTCGAGCGCATCCTCAACGTGCGGGTGCTCGAGGAACCTGAGGCGCTCGTGTCGATCGGCCCGCTGGAGCGCGGGTCGCTCGTCCACACGACGCTCCAGCGCTTCCTCACCGAGCTCGGCGAGGACGAGTGGCCACGGCCGGCCCGGCGCGACGCGCATGTCCCACGCCTGCTCGCGATCGCGGATGAGGAGTGCGCCGGCGCCGAGGCGCGCGGGCAGACCGGTTTTCCGCTGCTCTGGGAGCACGAGCGCCAGCGACTCCTTGACGACCTCGAACGCTGGTACGACATCGAGGCAGCACAGGAGCACGACCTGCCGCACCGCAGCTATGAGCTGCGCGTCGGTCCCCTTCGCCGGGACGAGACCGACGGCAACCCGCACAGCACCGACGAGCCGTTGGTCGTCGAAGTCGGCGGCCGCGCCCTTCGCTTTCAGGGCCGCATCGACCGCGTCGAATGGGACGACGCCGGGCGCTTTCGCGTCATCGACTACAAGACGGGCCGGGTCTGGAAGAAGGACGGAGATCTGGAGGCCGGTGAGGCGCTGCAGCTTCCCCTCTACATCCGCAGCGCCGCCCACGCGCTCGGCCTCGATCCCACCGGGGGCGACGCCGAGTACTTCTACGCCACGCGCGACGGCGGCTTTCAGCGGATCGGCTTCACCCACGAGGACATGGAGGCGCAGGGACCGTGGCTCGACGACGTGCTAGGCACCCTCATCACCGGCGTGACCACCGGCGTGTACGCCGCGCGTCCCAGCGACCCACGCCTCTGTGACCGCTGCGCATTCGACGGCCTCTGTGACGTGCGGCGCCACGTGCTGGCCGCGACCAAGAGCGCGGATCCCCGCATCGCGCCGCTCGGCCGGCTCCGGGACGGCTCGGTGTGAGCGCGCTCGCCGAGCCGATCGACCAGGACGTCCGCGACCGCATCGCGACGGCGCTGGGCGACAACGCCTGCGTCGAAGCCGGCGCGGGAACGGGCAAGACCACGGTCCTCGTGCGTCGGATCGTCGAGCTGCTGCGCTCCGGAACGGCAACCGTCGACAGCCTCGCCGTCATCACGTTTACCGAGAAGGCGGCCGCCGAGCTGAGCGTCCGTGTTCGCCAATACCTCGAGTCAGCGCGACTCGCCGCGGCGCCGGGATCAGACGAGCATGCGCGCCTGGAGGACGCCCTGCGCGGACTGCACCGCGCGCGGATCGAGACCCTGCACGCGTTCGCCGGCGGCCTGCTGCGCGAGCGTCCCGTCGAGGCGGGCCTGGATCCGCAGTTCGAGGTCGTCGACGCCCTCGGTGCGACGCTGGACTTCGACGACGCCTACGAGACGTGGCTCGGCGAACTGCTGGCCGACGACGACCCAGAGCTCGCGCGTGCCCTGAACCGCGCCATGCGCGTCGACCACCTGCGTGAGCTGGCCGAGGCGATCAACGAGCAGCGCTCGGTCCTGCCGCTCGCCGCCATCGACGTCGCGCCCGCGGATGTCGACGCCTACCTCGCCACGTTCGACGCGTGCGTCGCAGAGCTCGACCGCATCGAGGACACCTATGACCTGCCCGACCCCGATGTCGACGCTGGTATCCGGCAATTGCCCACAATCCGGCGTTTCCTGCTGCAGATCGAGGAGGTCCGGGACCACCGCCCGAGCCTCGAGCGCGCACTGGCGTGGGCACCACAGCTCAAAGGCGGTGGAGCGCAGAAGAACTGGGACGTAAAGCAGGGGTGTCGCGACTTCAAGGCCGTGGTCAAACAGCTCAACGAGGCCAATGCGCTCATCGCCGCCGACCTGCGCACCGAGGCACTGGCCGACGTCATGCCCATGGCCGGCGAGTTCGTCGTGGGTTTTGCCGCAAAGCGCCGGCGCGACGGCCGGCTCACTTTCGACGATCTCCTGCTCTGGGCGCGGGACCTGCTCGCCGCACACCCCGAGGTCCTCGCCGACTTTCGCGCTCAGTTCTCGGCGATCCTCGTCGACGAGTTCCAGGACACCG
>JACCQW010000020.1 GCA_013813955.1 Solirubrobacterales bacterium | reverse complement strand
CGACGGTCGGTCGGCGAGCGGGCCATCAAGGGCCTGCTCGCCGCCGCGGCGCTGCTGTCGATCCTCACGACCACGGGCATCGTGGTCACCCTGATCGTCGAGTCGGTGAACTTCTTCGAGCTGGTCTCGTTCGCGGACTTCTTCCTCGACACCGACTGGGCGCCGCTGGCGGGCGGGGAGCAACAGGGCTTCGGCGTCGTGCCGCTGGTCTTCTCGACGCTGTACCTCACGGCGATCGGGCTCGTCGTCGCGATCCCGCTCGGGCTGGGCGTCGCCATCTACCTGGCGGAGTACGCGCCGCGCCGGGTGCGCAGCGTGCTCAAGCCGATCGTGGAGGTACTCGCGGGCATCCCGACGATCGTCCTGGGCTACTTCGCGCTGACGTTCCTCACCCCGGAGCTGCTGCAGGGCGTCGTGGGCGTCGACGTCAACGTCTTCAACGGCCTGTCGGCCGGCGTCGCTCTCGGCATCCTCGTGCTGCCGACGATCGCGTCGGTCAGCGAGGACGCCATGTCCGCCGTGCCCCAGTCGCTGCGCGAGGGGGCGTTCGGCCTCGGCGCCGCCAAGTGGCAGGTCGTGCTGCGGGTCATCTTCCCGGCCGCGCTGTCGGGCATCGTCGCCGCGCTCGTCCTCGGGGCCTCGCGAGCGATCGGCGAGACCGTCGTGATCCTGGTGGCGGCGGGCAACAACCCCAACCTCGACTTCGACCTGACCATCGCCCACCAGAACATGGCGGCCTTCATCGCCAACACTGCGCGGGCGGACGTCGCGGCGGGCAGCATCGCCTACGCGACGATCTTCGCCGTGGGCCTCACGCTGTTCGTCATGACCTTCGCGCTGAACTCGATCGCGATCCGCTTCGTGCGCAGGTACCGGCAGGTGTACGAGTGATGTCCGTCGCCGAGTCGGCCATCACCCGCAAGGTCGTCGAGCGCGCCACGTCGGGGGAGCGCATCCGCGAGCTGCTGTTCCGCGCCATGCTGCTGCTGTGCATGCTCGTGACCGTCGCGTTCCTCGGCGTCCTGCTGGTGGACGTGGCCGTCGACGGCGTCGGCTTCCTCTCACTGGAATTCATCACCTCGTTTCCCTCGCGGCTTGACCCTGCGACCTCGGGGATCCAGTCGGCGCTCATCGGCACGCTGTACCTGATGGCGCTGTGCGCGCTGTTCATCGTGCCCGTGGGGGTGGCCAGCGCGGTCTACCTCGAGGAGTACGCCGACAATGACCGCTGGTACAACCGCCTCGTCGAGGTCAACATCCAGAACCTCGCGTCGGTGCCCTCGGTGGTCTACGGGATCCTCGGCCTCGCCTTCATCGTCCGGGGGCCGATCGAGATCTACGGCCTGGGCGTGGGCCAGCCCACGCTGCTTGCCGGCGCGCTCACGCTAGGTCTGCTCGTGCTCCCCGTGGTGATCATCGTCTCGCGCGAGGCGATCCGTGCCGTCCCGCCGTCGATCCGCGAGGCGTCGCTGGCCCTGGGGGCGACGCCGTGGCAGACGATCTGGAAGCAGGTCCTGCCCGGCGCGCTGCCCGGGGTGGCCACCGGCGTGATCCTGGCGCTGTCGCGGGCGATCGGCGAGACGGCCCCGCTGATCCTTGTCGGCGCCGCCGCCTTCCAGCGCTTCAACCCCACCCTCGACGGCCAGTTCTCCGCGCTTCCGATCCAGATCTTCAACAACGTCGGCGAGCCCGAGGCTATCTTCCGCGATCTTGCCGCCGCCACGATCATCGTCCTGCTCATCATCCTGCTGCTGATGAACTCGGTGGCGATCGTGCTGCGCAACCGCTATGAACAGAAGTGGTGATCCCATGGAACGCACGACATCCGCACCCGACGACACCCGCCCGGGCGTGAGCGCCTCGGCCGGCCTTCCGAAGCTCGACGAGCGCGACGACCGTGCCGGCGACGCTGCGGGCGCCGCCGCCGCCGCGATCTTCACCCTCGACGACGTGAGCGTGGCCTACGGCGGCGTGCCCGCCGTCGAGGACGTGACCTTCGCGCTGCGCCAGAACGAGATCACCGCGTTCATCGGTCCCTCGGGCTGTGGCAAGTCGACGCTGATCCGCTGCCTCAATCGCATGAACGACCTCATCCCCAGCGCGACCGTCGCGGGCAAGGTGCTCTACCACGATCAGGACCTCTACGCCGATGACATCGACCCCGTACAGGTGCGCAAGCGGATCGGGATGGTCTTCCAGAAGCCCAACCCGTTTCCCAAGTCGATCTTCGAGAACATCGCCTTCGGCCCGCGGGTGCTCGGGATGAAGGGGGACATGAACGAGATCGTGGAGGGCGCGCTGCGCAAGGCGGCGCTGTGGGACGAGGTCAAGGACCGCCTGAAGACCAACGCGTTCGGGATGTCCGGCGGCCAGCAGCAGCGGCTGTGCATCGCGCGCACGATGGCCATCGAGCCCGAGGTGATCCTCATGGACGAGCCGTGCTCGGCGCTGGACCCGATCTCCACCGGGGCGATCGAGGACCTGATGCTCGATCTCAAGGTCAACTACTCGATCGTGATCGTCACGCACAACATGCAGCAGGCCGCCCGCGTATCCGACCGCACCGCGTTCTTCAACGTCGACAAGGTGGAGGAGGGCAAGCGCGTGGGCAAGCTCGTCGAGTTCGCCCCCACGGAGAAGATCTTCACCAAGCCCGACGACACCCGCACGGAGGAGTACGTCACCGGGAAGTTCGGCTGATGGGGGAGACCCGGCTGCACTTCCAGGAGCAGCTGGCCGAGCTGGAGGAGCGCGCGCTCGGCGGGCTGGACCTCGTGGTCGAGCAGCTCGACCGCGTGCTGGAGTCGCTTGAGCACCAGGACGTCGAGCTCGCCCAGGTCGTCATCGCCGACGACGACCGCCTCGACGGGCGCTACCTCGAGGTCCACCAGGGGATCCTGTCGCTGCTCGCGCTGCAGGCGCCCGTGGCCGGAGACCTGCGCCTCGTCGCAGCCCTGCTGCACACGATCAAGCACGTCGAGCGCATGGGCGACCAGTGCGTCAACGTGGCCAAGCTCATCCCGCTGTCGGGCCACGAGCCGCCGGTGCGCGAGGAGATCCTCTCCAAGCTCGTGCAGATGGGTCAGCACGCACGCGCGGAGGTGCTGCAGTGCAAGCGGGCGTTCCGCGAGCGCGATGCCGCGATGGCCGAGGACCTGGTGCTGCGCGACGGCGACGTCAACCGCCTCAACCGGGAGATCTTCCGCCTGGCCATCGACGCCGGCGACGACGCGGATACCCGCGAGTGGGCGATGATGATGACCCTCGTGGCGCGCGCCTTCGAGCGCGTCGGTGACAACGCGGTGGACATCGGCGAGCAGACGGCGTTCGTGGTCACCGGGCTGTTCCGGGAGTTCTCCGACTCGTCGCACCCCATGCCCTCCTGAGGGCCTTCACCGGCTGGCAACAGCCTGCGTGGTGGCCGCATCTAGCGTGCGCCGCATCGGCGGGACCCCTCTGCGGTTCCGGATCCGCATCGCACAGGAGGCAGTCGATGAACGTGTTGGATCGTCGTGCGTTTCTCGGACAGGGCGCCAAGGTCGCCGGAGCCGGGCTGTTCAGCGTCGCCGCTGTCGAGCGGCTGGAGGCCCGTGCCGCGTTGGCCAAGCGCGGCAGCGGGAAGTCGGGCGAGGGCGACGGTTACGGGCCGGTGTCCGCGGTGGCGGAGTCCGGATCGGACGGGCGCGAGATCCTCGCGCTGCCCGCCGGGTTCTCCTACGTCGTCTTCGGCAAGATCGGCTCGATCATGTCCGATGGCGTCCCGACCCCGCTGGCGCTCGACGGGATGGCCGCCTTCCAGGGCCTCGGCGGGCAGGTCCGGCTCATCCGCAATCACGAGGATCGCAACCCGTCGGGCACGGGCAGCGTGCCCCCCGATCCGGGGGCTTACGACTCGACCGCGCGGGGCGGGACGTCCACGCTGGACTTCGACACGGGTTCGCGCACGCTGGTCCGCGACTTCGTCAGCCTGTCCGGGACGATCGTCAACTGCGCCGGCGGTCACGGGCTTCGCTTCAAGAGCTGGATCTCCGGAGAGGAGACGACCGCGGGCCCCGAGCGGCCCCCCGGCTCGAGCTTCTTCCCCAAGCGCCACGGCTACAACTTCGAGGTCCCGCTGGATCGCGGGCCCAGCGACGCGGCGATCGCCGAGCCCCTGGTGCCTATGGGACGCTTCGCCCACGAGGCGCTGGCGACCGACCAGAGCACCGGGATCGTCTACCAGACCGAGGATGGCGGGTCGGGACAGGGATCGGGCTTCTATCGCTACATCCCGGACGATCCCGAGAACCTCGCGGCCGGTGGGCGCCTGCAGATGCTGGCCGTCGACCGGCGGCCGCAGGCCGACCTGCGGGAGGGCCAGGAGGTCAACCGCAACCTGCACGTGACGTGGGTCGACATCGACGACGTCGACCCCGCCTACACGACCAACAACGATCCGAACTCCGTCTTCAACCAGGGCTACTCCAAGGGCGGCGCGCTGTTCAACCGCCTCGAGGGCTGCTGGTACGACGGCAAGGACGGGATCTTCTTCGCCTCCACCAGCGGCGGCGACGTCAAGAACGGCGACGTCAACTCGGACGGCTACCGCGAGGGTTTCGGCCAGATCTGGGAGTACCGCGCCAATGGCCGTTCCGGTGACGGGCGGCTGCGGCTGGTCTATGAGTCGACCGGCTCGGAGGCCCTGGATTCCCCGGACAACCTGTGCGTCACGCCACGCGGCGGCCTGATCCTCTGCGAGGACGACGCCTCCGACGACGCCGACACGAACCCGGCAGCACCGGGGATCGAAGACGTCAACCGCCTGATCGGCTTCAGCCGCCAGGGTGAGGTCTTCGAGTTCGCGGTCAACCGCCTGAACAACTCCGAATTCGCCGGTGCGACGTTCAGCCCGGACGGGCAGACGCTGTTCGTCAACATCTTCGGAGAGAGCCGGTTCACGGCCGAGCCCAACGAGGGCATGACGATCGCGATCAACGGGCCGTGGGACAAGGGCCCGCTTTGATCCCGAGCCTCACAGGCTGAGCGGGGGTACTCCCCGCTGCTCGGTCGGCCTGCGCCGCCCGATCGCGCTCCTCTCGGTTGAAGCTGGAGCAGTCGCGACGGGTGGTGCAGGCCGGTGTCGTTGGACGACCCCTCGCAATGGCGAGCATGGTCAGCCAAGGGTGGCGATGAACCTGCTCTCACCGCCGAAGTCGCTCCTAGCGGGCTTTCGCTTGTGAACATCCTGTGATCGGGCTGTCCTGCGGACGGGTACCTGTCGGTATGTGCATCTAGAATGCCGATCGCCATGACGGACTCGACCTCCGCCGGCGCCACCGCAGACCTCGCGGCGCCCGCGCCCTTCACCGCTCCGTTCCGCGTCGCGGTCATCGACGCCGACTCGGGCTTCCTGCAGGTGCTGACCAAGCGCCTGGACCGCCTGGGCTGGGAGCATCGCGTGCTCTGCACCGCCGTGCCGGTCGACACCCTCGTCGCGATGCGCCTCGGCGCGGTCGTCATCGACCTGGCGCTGCTCGGGCCGGCGGCGTGGGAGTACCTCGAGCGCCTGTCGCGCGAGCTGCCGGGCCTTGCGGTCGTGGTGTGCACCGGGCAGTCGACGGTCGCCCAGCGGGTGCGAGGGCTGCGCATCGGCGCCGACGACTGGGTGACCAAGCCGTGCCACCCCGAGGAGCTCATCGCGCGCGTGGAGGCGGTCGCCCGCCGGCGCCGCCGCTCCGACGCCCCCGATGGGGAGGTCACGGTCGTCGCCGGCGAGGTCGAGGTGCGCTCCGACCAGTTCCAGGCCTTCGCCCATGGCCGGTCGATCGACCTGACCCGCCGTGAGTTCGAGCTCATCCAGCTGCTGGCGGCGGCCAAGGGCCGCGTGCTCGAGCGCGAGGAGATATACCAGCGCGTCTGGGGCTACGCGATGGCCCACGGCGACCGCTCCGTCGACGTCTTCGTGCGCAAGCTGCGTCACAAGCTCGAGAAGGCCTCACCGAACTGGCGCTACATCCACACGCACTTCGGGGTCGGCTACCGCTTCTCCGCCGAGCCGGTGATCGAGGTCGACCCGTCGAAGGGGTCGTCGGGCATCGCGCCGGCCGTGGCGCCGCAGCGCGAGGACGCCTCAGCGTCCGAGTTGCGCGCGTTGGCCCAGTAGGCCTCGCGCCGTCGCAAAGGGCCGCTGCCGCGCGCCCGATCGGCTACCTTCTAGATCGATGTCTGTCGAATTCGAGCTCACGCCGAAGACCAAACGGCCGGCCGGCGAGCGGTGCTGCGAGCCGGTCGTCTACCCCGATGTCGACCGCGAGCGCGCGACGCGGCTGGCCGAGGTCGCCAAGGCCCTCGGCGATCCGATCCGCCTGCAGCTCGTCGACGTGCTGCGCAAGCACGCCGGGAAGGTCTGCGTCTGCGAGCTCGTGCCGCTCTTCGACATCGGTCAGCCCACGCTCAGCCATCACCTGAAGAAGCTGCGCGAGGCCGGCATCGTGGACTCCGAGCGTCAGGGGCTGTGGGCGTACTACTACGTTCGCCCCGAGGCGCTCGAGGACCTCGCCGGCTGGCTGGGCTGATCGTCGATCACCGCGCGCCGGGCTTGCGGGCGCGGATGATCGCCGAGGCGGCGTGCTCGTGCACGCGGTGGGTCTCGCGGATCTCGATGTCGGTCAGTCCGGCGGCGGTGAGCGCGTGCTCGAAGTCGGCGTGGGTCAGCGCGCCGGCGATGCACCCGGTCCAGGCCGCCATGTCGGCGCGCGTGGCGTCGTCCATGTCGGGGTCGGCGATCACGTCGGAGACCGCGAACCGGCCGCCAGGGCGCAGCACGCGCGCGGCCTCGCGGATGACCGCCGGCTTGTCGCCCGAGAGATTGATGACGCAGTTGGAGATCACCACGTCCACCGACGCGTCGGGGAGGGGCATCTCCTCCAGGTAGCCGTGGACGAACTCGACGTTGTGGGCGCCGGCCTCGGCGGCGTTCGCGCGGGCGAGCCCGAGCATCTCCTCGGTCATGTCCAGGCCGATCACCCGGCCGCCGGGGCCCACGCGACGCGCGGAGATCAGGACGTCGGCGCCGGCGCCCGACCCGAGGTCCAGCACCGTCTCGCCCTCGCGCAGGTCGGCGACCGCGGTCGGGACCCCGCAGCCGAGCGACGCCTGCATGGCCGCCACAGGCGCCTGCGCCGCCTCGGCGACGTCGTAGAGCCCGCCCCCGAAGACCTGCGTGCCAGCCCCGTCGACGCGCGCAACGTCGCTGCCGCAGCACGACTGGAGATCGCCGTCGCCACCACAGCCCGTCGTCTCACGCGCCGCCGCGGCGTAGCGCTCGCGCACGGCTTCCCGGATCTCCGTCGTCTCGCCGGTCATCCTGGTCCTCCTTGTTCGAAGATGTTCGTCGACGGTACTACAACGACAAGCGTCGATGGAGTAACGTTCCGCCCATGGCCTCCGGACGCATCGCCATCAACGGCTTCGGGCGCATGGGGCGCCTGGCGTTGCGCGCCGCCTGGGGGTGGCCGGAGCTCGAGTTCGTCCATGTCAACGAGCTCCACGGCGATGCGCAGACCGCGGCTCACCTGCTCACGTTCGACTCGGTCCACGGCCGCTGGGCCCACGAGGTGCAGGGCGCCGGCGGCGCCCTGGCGATCGACGGCAAGGACGTCGGCTACGGCAGCGTCGGCGATCCGGGCTCGGTGCCGTGGGGCGACCTCGGCGTGGAGATCGTGCTCGAGTGCTCGGGCCGGTTTCGCACGCGAGAGGCTCTCCAGGCCTACTTCGAGCGCGGCGTGCGCAAGGTGATCGTCGCGGCGCCGGTCAAGCGCGACGCCCTCAACGTGATCGTGGGCGTCAACGACGGCCTCTACGACCCCGATGCCCACGACGTGCTGACGGCCGCGTCGTGCACCACCAACTGCCTGGCGCCGGTCGTCAAGGTCCTGCACGAGGAGATCGGCATCCTTCGCGGGTCGGTCACCACGCTGCACGACATGACGAACACCCAGACGGTCGTCGACGCGCCCCACAAGGACCTGCGCCGCGCCCGCGCCGCGAGCGTGTCGCTGATCCCGACGACCACCGGCTCGGCCACCGCGATCGGGCTGATCTTCCCCGAGCTGGAGGGTCGGCTCGACGGCCTGGCCGTGCGGGTGCCGCTGCTCAACGCCTCACTCACCGACTGCGTCTTCGAGGTCCGGCGCGAGACCACCGTCGAAGAGGTAAACGGGCTGCTGCAGGCCGCGGCCGAGGGCCCGCTGGCGGGCATCCTGGGCTATGAAGAGCGCCCGCTGGTCTCCGTCGACTACAAGGACGACCCGCGGTCGGGGATCGTGGACGCTCCGTCGACGATGGTCACCGACGGGACCCAGGTCAAGGTCCTCGCCTGGTACGACAACGAATGGGGCTATGCCAACCGCCTCGTCGAGCTGGCGCGGATGGTTGCGCTAAGCCTGCCGGCCGGCTGAGGCAGCGAGGGAGGATCAGCGTGGCCACCGAGAGCGCGAGGGCATCGTCCGCGCAGGGCGACCTGCGCAACTACGCGCTGGTGACGGGGGCCTACTGGACCGACACGATCGCCGACGGCGCGAGCCGCATCCTCGTGCTCTTCTACTTCTACGAGCGCGGCTACTCGCCGTTTGCGGTCGCGTCGCTGTTTCTCTTCTACGAGGTCTTCGGCATCGTCACGAAC
>JACCQW010000471.1 GCA_013813955.1 Solirubrobacterales bacterium | reverse complement strand
GTCGACTGGCGGGCGCTGGCCGGCGCGACGGTCGGCCTCGACGGCCTGCACGCCGCGCTCATCCGCCCCTCCGCCGGCGAGGCGCGCAAGCTCGTCGTGGACCCGGACGGCTAGCGCCCGCCGCCCGCGCGCCAATCGAGGTGCTCGAGGATGCGGCGGGAGTCACAGACCGGCTCCCCGTCGATCACCACCAGCGGCACGCGGTCCTGGCCGCTGAGCGCCACGACCTCGTTGCGGTGGCGGCGGCGCTGGGGCACGCGCACCTCGTCGGCGTCGATCCCATGGCGGCGCAGCTCACGTGCCACCCTCCCGCAGGGGCACAGCCAGTTCGTCGGCGACGTGCAGCGGTACAGCGTGGCGGCCATCGCCACCAGTCTGCCCACCGGCGCGCCCGCACGGCGCACTCGCACTGCGAGCCGGGGGCGGTAGGGTCAGCCCGCATGGCGGTCGCCGTCGTCACGGACACCACCCACTACCTCCCCGCCGAGCTCGTCGCCGCGCACGACGTCCACCTCGTCTCGTTGTACGTGAGATGGCCGGGCCCATCGGCCCAGGAGACGTTCGAGCGTGAGAGCGAGATGGCCGACTTCGACGCCTTCTACGAGCGCTTGGGCTCGACCGACGACCTGCCGACCACGTCGCAGCCGTCGGTGGGCGACTTTCTCTCCGTCTACGAGCCGCTGCTCGCGGCGGGGCACGACATCGTGTCCATCCACCTGTCCGCCGGGATGTCCGGAACCTTCGGCTCGGCGCTGCAGGCCCGCGAGCAGCTCACCGAGCGCGGCCTCGGGAAGCGCATCGAGATCCTGGACTCCGCGACGACCTGCGGTGGGCTGGGGTTGGAGGTCCTCGCCGCGGCGGCGCGTGCCCGCGCCGGCGGCGACCAGGCGCAGGTGGCCGCGCACGCCCGTGAGGCCCGCGAGGCGCTGCGCATCTGGTTCTGCCTGGACACGCTGGAGTACCTGCAGCGCGGCGGGCGCGTGGGCAAGGCGCAGGCCTGGGTCGGCGGGGCGCTGAAGATCAAGCCGATCCTGTCGATCGAGTCGGAGGTCATGCCGGTGGAGCGCGTGCGCACCGCCGGGCGCGCGTTCGAGCGGATGGTGGACTACCTGCGCACGTTGCACGACGCCGGCGCCGACGGCTGGCTGGTCCAGCACATCCAGGCCGCCGACCAGGCCGAGCGCCTCGTCGAGCGCGGCCGCGAGATCTTCGGCTCCGAGCCGCTGTTCGTCAGCGAGGTCGGGCCGGTGATCGGCACCTACGCCGGGCCGGGCATGGTCGGCGTGGGCGGGCTGCCCGCAGCGCTGCTCGCGTAGCGGACGCTCAGACGGAGGCGTGGTCGCGCAGCGCGCCGACGCGCTCGGCGTCGAAGCCCTCGACGCGGCCGAGCTCCTCCAGCGAAGTGAAGCGCCCGTACTCATCGCGGTCCTCCACGATGCGCTGAGCCGCCGTGGGCCCGATGCCCGGCAGCACGGCGAGCTCCTCGGCCGTCGCGCGGTTGAGGTCCACGCGCCCATCGAGGCGGCTCGTCGCCGCACCACCGTCAGGGCTCGCCGCCGCCAGCTGCGCGCGAAGCCGGCGCCGGTAGCGGCGGGTGTACTCCGCGATGGCGGCCAGGACGAGCAGCGCGAGCAGCGCGACGATCAGGACCGCATGATCGGAGACGAAGCGCTTGAAGCGCTCCCACAGCGATCGTTCCGGGCGTGGCGTGATCGAGATCGTCGACGTGCCGAAGCTGCGTCTCCCCGCGAGCGCGGTCGCGTCGACGTCGTAGTCCTGGTCGCCGAGCTTGCCGAGCTCGAACTCGACGCGGGCCTCCTCCCCTGCGGTGAGGGTCCGGGTCGCGGTCTGCGCATCGGCCGGCCGCGCGGCTCGGCGCCCGCCCGGAGCCGGCACGAGGCGCGTGCGCACGGTGGCGGCGGTGCGCAGGTTGCCGGTGTTGCGGACCCGGACCGACACCCTGGCCGCCTCGCCGATGTAGCCCGACGCCTCCACGTCGACTACGCGCAGGCGGGTGGTCGGCAGGCGATTGGGCCCGACGAGCCGGAAGCGCCGCGTTATCCGCTGCACGGTGCGCGACGCCCCGAAGCGCATGCTCGCCGTCACCGAGTAGCGCCCCGCGGGCAGCAGCTTGCGCGTGGTGACCACGAACGGGCGCTCGGCGCCCGGCAGGATGATGTCGCCCTTGAAGCGCGCCCGCACGACCGTGCGCCCGCGCGCGTCGGAGATCCTCATGCGCCCGTCGCGCGGCTCGTCGTAGACCTGCCCGGTGTTCCGCACGCGCGCCGTGAACATCAGGGTGCGCCGCGGGCCCTGCTCCGGCGTGAGCCCCACGAACCGCCCGCCGCGCCGCCCGCCGGGCAGGCGCAGCAGGTAGGTGCCGACGATCCGGTAGTCGGAGCTCAGCGTCCCCGGCCGAAGGCCCCGGGGCACCCCGCGGACGACCAGGCCGATGGGTGCCACGCGCTGGCGCGGGAAGGCGCGCAGCCAGCGCACACGCAGTTCGCGGCGAGAGTCCGGGGACATGGTGTAGCGCTCGGCGCTCAGGCGCACGGTGCGGCGGGCGAGCCTGCGCCCGCGCGGCGACGAGTCGTAGGTGAGCCCGCCGTCGGCCGCCTGGCGCAGCGGTGCGGCGAACACCCGCACGTCGTAGGTGAGCCGGGTCGTGTTGGTGATCTGCAGCGGCCGCACGTCGCGCGGCGGCCGGGTGGCGATGAGGACCTTGCCCGGGGCGATGCCGAACAGGCCGCGGTCGGGCCCCTGCGCCGGTGAGGGCTCCGCCGCGCACGCGACGACGACGGCGCTCGCGCCGAGCGCGAGGAGGGCGCGGCACACGGCGCCTGAGGGTGCCAGGAGTGTCATGCGGACAGGTCGATGATCGCCGTGAGCGAGTATGGACAGCTCGCGGGGAGCTGATCGCCGGCCGACGGCACGTAACGATAGGTCACGGTCACCGGCACGGCGAGGGCCACGAGCCCGAGGACGTTGCCCGAGGCGAGCACCTGCGCGGTGTCCGAGAGCACCAGCGGGTTCGCGCTCGAGCCCGGGCTGCTGACGCCCGTCCCGCCGGCCCACACGCGCAGCGAATTGCTCAGCAGCGTCGATCCGCTTGCGCACGGGCCGGTGCCCGTCGATCGCAGCCGGCCGCCGTCCGTCCCGCGCACCCGCACCTGCCACCCCGCCAGCGCGGTGACGCTCACCGAGCCGCCGGTCGACTCCACCGGCGTCGACGGCCCCAGCGGGGACCCGAAGACGGCCGGGGTCGGCACGCCGAGCGACAGCCCGGCCGCCCGCGCCTCGCCACCCACCCCAGGCCCGGGCAGCAGCATCGCGGCAACAACCGCGACGCCAACGACGCCCAGCGGGGGTTTGAGGGGGTTGCGGTTGCAGGGCATCGGCACTGGGGCACAGGGTGCCAGGTCGCCGGAGGCGCGAACGTCATCGCCGGCCGGGACGCCAACGACCGCGATCCGGCCCAGGGGCCGGATCGCGTGTACGCCGTCGGCTGCGGTGATCAGGTGGCCGCGAGCGCCACCGTGCTGGTCATCGTGTAGGGGCACCCCGCCGTGAACTGATCGGATGCGTTCGGGACGTGGCGGTAGGTCAGCGTGAGGGCATTGGAGCCGGTGCCCGAGGCGATCTGCTGAGCGGTGCCGGACATGGTCAGCGGCGTGCCGGTCGCGTAGCTGGAGGTGAAGTTGCCCAGCGAGGCGGTGGGGAACGCGCGCAGCGCGTTGTTGAGGACCGATGTGCTGCCCGTGCACAGGGCATCGGCGGTGGCCTTGAGCTTGCCGCCGTCCGTACCGGAGACGCGCAGGATCCAGGCGCCCACCGCGGTGACCCCGACCGAGCCGCCGGTGCTGTCGACCGCTGCGCTCGGGCCGATGGTGGCGCCGAACGTAGCGGCGACGGGGACCCCGAGCGAGAGGGTCGAGGCGATCGTCGTACCGCTGACCACCTGGTCGGCGGCCTGGGCGCCGGCGGGCGCGAGCGCCGCGGCAGCGAGGGCCGCGGCGGCCGTCGCGAGGGTGAGCTTGCGTGACTTCATGAGAATGCCTCCGTGGTTGCTGGCCGCTCTGGCTTCCTGCCCGATGCGGTGGCGCGTCGGGCCGCGCCTGCCTGTGGACGACGCATCGGCCGAACGGACCGCGGGCTACGTCGTTTCCCGGCTCGGTGGACGAATGTCGAGCGGGAGCGGGCGCGGCGGTCTGCGCGCCCTGAGCGCCGCCACGTCCGGGCCCGCCGCGATGATGGCGCGATGGAGCCCCAGCCGGCGCTCTCCGGCGCGCGCGTCGTCCTGCGGACCGTCCTGGTCATCGTGGCCGTCGTCCTGTCGCTGTACGTGATCTACCTCCTGCGCCAGCCGATCACCTGGGTGCTGCTCGCGACGTTCCTGGCGGTCGCCCTGTCGGGCCCGGTGCGGTGGCTCAGCCGGTGGATGGGCCGGGGCGCGGCGATCGCCCTCGTGTTCCTCGGCCTGCTCGCGCTCCCGCTGCTGCTGGCCGCGGCGGTCCTCCCGCCGGTCGTCTCGGAGGCCGACGACCTCGTGCGCGACCTGCCCCGGTACGCCAACGACGCGCAGGACTTCATCCAGCGCAACGAACGCCTGCGCGAGCTCGAGTCGGACTACAACGTCGTGGCGCGCCTGGAGGACGAGGCGCAGAAGCTGCCCAACCGCATCGGCGATGCCGCCGGGATCCTGCGCGACGTGGGCTTCGGCCTCGTCAACTCGGTCTTTGCCCTGTTCACCATCCTCGTCCTGTCGGCGTTCATCCTGGGCAGCGGGCCGCGCTGGCGCGAGGCCGCCCTGTCGCTCACGCACGGAGACCGCGCGGAGCGCCTGCGGCGGGTCTCCGACCGCATGGCGCAGGCGGTCGGTGGCTACGTCGCCGGCGCGCTGTGCATCGCGGGCATCGCCGGCGCGAGCACGTTCATCGTGCTGTCGATCCTCGGGGTGCCGTTCGCTCCCCCGCTGGCGGTGCTCGCCGGGCTGTTCTCGCTGATCCCGCTCATCGGCGCGACGATCGCGGCGATCCTCATCGCGGTCGTGACGCTCTTCACGAACTTCCCGACGGCCACGATCGTGTGGGTGATCTGGGCCGTGCTCTACCAGCAGCTGGAGAACTACGTCATCCAGCCGCAGGTGCAGAAGCGCACGGTCAACGTCCAGCCGTTCGTGGTGCTCGTGGCGGTGCTGTTCGGCAGCACGCTGCTCGGCGTGCTGGGCGCGCTGGTGGCCATCCCGGTCGCCGCGTCGATCCAGGTCGCGGTGCGCGAGTGGTGGGACTGGCGCAACGACTCGCGGCCCTCACCGGCCGCCGACGACGGGGACGCCGATCCTCCCGAGGGCGACGGGGCCGGCGGGGAGGCCGAGCCCCCCGACGGCGACGGCCCGGAGCCCGCCGCCGGCGGGCCGATGCCAAAGCCGGCTCCGGCCTAGTGGGCCACTAGCGACGGCGGCGGAACAGCCCGCCGACGGCGGCGATGCCCCCGCCGACGACGAACCCCGCGACGGCGGCCCCGATGAGGACCTGCTTCTGGTGGGCGACGAGATGGCGGCGCCAATCGGTCAGCACCGCGACCTCACCGCGCAGGCGCTCGATCGACGTGCCCAGCTCGCGGCGGTTGGCCTCGATCGAGGCCCGGATCTGCTCGGGCGTGCGCTGGTCGGCCGGCATCAGGACCCGGCCTCCTGGACGGTCTCCTTGATGCGCTGCGCCTCGTCGATCGCCATCTCGGGCTTGGGCGACTTGCCCGCCTTCAGAAAGCGCGCGGCGAGAAACCCGGCGACTCCGCCAACCAGGAACAGCACGCCCGCGACGATGAAGAAGCCCCAGAAGATCGCGCTGTTGGAGACCGGCAGCGCGAACCAGGCCAGCCACGCGAAGCCGTGCAGCAAAAACAGCAGGCCCGTGATCGCGAAGATGCCCGCGGCGGCGCCGACGACGATCCCCTTGACGAGCTTGGTGACCTTCTCGGTGACCTCGGCCTTGGCGAGCTCGATCTCCTCGCGCACGAGCAGCGAGGCGCGCTCGGAGATCTCCTGGACGGCCTGGGAGAGGTTCTGGGGGGAGTTGTCAGTTGCCAAGGCGCTTGAGGATCATGGCGGCGACGAGGCCGCCGGCGAAGGCCGCTCCGGCGAGGACCTCGGGACGCTGGGCCGTGTCGGCCGCGCCGTCGGCGGACGGCATCGCGCTGCCGGGGGGACGGGCGCCGGAGCTGCCGGCCACGCCGACGACAGGCGTGGGCTCGGCCG
>JACCQW010000421.1 GCA_013813955.1 Solirubrobacterales bacterium | reverse complement strand
TCCGGAGACTAAGCGTGTCGTGGGAACATCCCGGGGTGCAGTCGATCCCCGCCGTCGTCGTCGACGACGCTCGCAAGAGCTTTCACCCACGAAGGCCATGCGCACCGGGGCGTCCGCGGGAATCGGGCGAAGGATAGGCCCGGTCCTCCCTCCGATCGGTCGAAGCGGCGCTCAGGGCAGGACCGTGAGCCTGCGACGGCCTGACTGCGACGGTTCGTAGGGCAGCGTCTCCTGGCGGCGCACACGCGCGCGGAAGGTGTAGCGGGTTGTGCGGAACGTTCGCTTGAACCGATATCGACACGCGTAGCGGCCGCGCGCGGTGGTGCGCGCCGAGCAGACCGGCCGCCACTGCCTACCGACGATGACCTGCACGTCGACGAGCTTGCGGCCCGCGTTGGGGCCTGCGAGCGTGCCGGAGTACCGGGCGGCGCTGCCGTTGCGCAGCTTGCGACGGGTCAGGCGCAGGCTCAGCCGCGCGCGGACGCGCAAGTCGACCGAAGCCTTCGCCGCGGGACCGCTGCCGTAAGTGAAGTCGATGGTCCGCGAAGGTCCGGCAGGGGCAAGGTAGCGAAACGCGCCCGCTGGGTCGGCGGTGATCTGGGACTCGATCCGTCGCTTGGCGCGCGGCACGCGCAGGAGGCTCGAGACGTCGATCCGCGCGCCGGCCATCGGCTTGCCTTCGGGATCGCGGATGAAACCGGCGATCGGCACCTTGCGCCCGTAGCGAGTCCGCACCAGGCCGTCCTTGCCTCCGACTGGGGTGGCGGTCAGGGTGATGGTCCTCGATGGCGCAACCGGCGATGGAAGCGGGGGTCCGATCGCCGGGGTCGGGATCGGAACCCCTGGGGTCGCTGCTGAGACCGGCGCGGGCGGGGCAGGTGCCTGCGGCCCGTTCCGCACGACGATTGGCTCGGCGCCGAAAACCGTCGCTCCATTGCCCGCTGCGTCCTCGACGCGGATCCGCAACTCGTGGGCGCCATCGGACACCTCGGTGGTGTCGAAACGCATCGTGCCGTTCGCGGACGACTTGCACGGCACCCGGAAGGCGAACTGATACGGATCGCTGTCGCCCGGAGTCGCATCTGCGCAGCGTCCAGAGTTCGCGTCGAGGATCTCGGTGTGAAACGGAAGACCGTCGATCTCGACGATCCCGCGATAGACGCCCGATCCCTGATCAGACGCCGAGAACGTCACCGACTCGATGCCCTGGTGGGTGCCGCCGCGGGCGAGGGCGCCGGTGGCAGGGCCGGGGGCGGGATCGGACAGATCCTCAAGTCGAAAATGAGCTGCAAAAATGAGTTGTTCGGCCGCCATTCCACCGCCGCTGGGGCACGAGGCGCCAGCGAAACCAGTGCAGCCAACCCGGACCTGGATCACGTTGTCGCGCAGGTCAACGTGCTGGACCCGATTGGTAGTGCTAAAGCCGAGAGCTTGGTCCCCGCCGCTTGGGTTGCCGGTGCCAAGAGGAGGTGCAGCGCTCGCGTCCATCTCAAGTGCGCGTGAGCCAGTCAAGACATCGCGAAACGGCGTGGCGCGTTCGTTGGGGAGGCCCAATCGGTAGGTCCGCCACATCGTCAGTTCGCGCAGATTGGTGGTAGGCGGCGCCGCCCACCGCCAACCGCGACGAAACGTATCGGAGAAGCCGTTTGCATCCATGTCGGTCCGCAGCGACCCGCCATTCGTACACGTATCCGTCTGTCGCAGTCCCGGCAATTCCCCGTCCGAAGTCCATCCATCGGTTGGCGCGGCCGCGCCGTTAGGCAGGCGGCACGTATAGACCGTGTAGCTGCCGGCCTCGACTGGGGACGGCAGCGCGAGCAACGCAGCAGCGGAGACCGTAGCGGCGACGATGAGAGCTCTCCGGGCTAAACGGGTTGGAAGCATCTGCGGAAGACCTCCTCGGGGGTGTTTGATATCCCCATAAGCCGCTCCACTCAGAAGTTCGCCCCCCGTGAGGCGGGCGACTCTACGCAGGCTTCGGATCGGAGCCAGTGTCGCTCGCAAAGCTGGCATGCAGACGCTCATAAACTCCGCAGTTTGCGACAGAAGCGGCCCCTACGACTCTCCGCAATCCGCGGCGCCACCCGCCCGAAAACGAGGCCACCTGGCGGCAAGCCCGACGGCCACCGTCAAAGCGATCGGCACGAAGGTCAGCGCGCGGCCGCTGGCTCGCACGCGTTCCGGTGCCCCCGGGGTGGTCAACAACACCAACCGCCGGCTCTACCGCGTCTTCCCTTCGAAAACTTCCGACTAAGGTCCGCGCCCATGCAACGGCTGCCCAGCCGCCTTGACGGCCCCGTCCTGCTCGAGCCCGACGTCCGGGGCGACGCGCGCGGCTTCTTCTGCGAGAGCTACCGCGCCAACGTGTGGGCGCAGCACGGCGTGGGCGACACGTTCGTGCAGGACAACCACTCGCGCTCGGGGCGCGGGGTCGTGCGCGGCATCCACTTCTCGATCGGCGAGGGGCAGGCCAAGCTCGTGCGCTGCGCGCGGGGGCGGATCTGGGACGTCGTCGTCGACATCCGTCGCGACTCGCCGACCTACGGGCAGTGGGAGGGCTTCGAGCTCGACGACGAGGCGCTGCGCCAGCTCTACGTGCCCGTCGGCTTCGGGCACGGCTTCGTCGTGCTCTCGGAGATCGCCGACGTCGTCTACAAGTGCTCGACCTACTACGACGCGGGGGTCGAGCGCGGCTTTCGCTTCGACGACCCCGCTGTGGGGATCACGTGGCCGCAGGGCCCGGAGCTGCTGGTCTCCGAGCGCGACCGCAACGCACCCCTGCTGGCCGAGATCGCCTCCGACCTCGCCCACTGAGCCCGGTTACCCTTAGGCGTTCATGCCCGCGCCCGAGTATCCGGCGGTCGTCGTCGACGGCCTGTCCAAGACGTTCAGCCTCCCCCACGAGCGGGTGCACACGCTGAAGGAGAAGGCGCTGCACCCGTTCCGGCGCACGGAGCACGACGAGCTGCGCGCACTGCGCGACGTCTCCTTCGCCGTCGAGAAGGGCGAGTTCTTCGGCATCGTCGGGCGCAACGGGTCGGGCAAGTCCACGTTGCTGAAGTGCACGGCCGGCATCTACCGCGCGGACACCGGCCAGATCTACGTCAACGGGCGGATGTCGACGTTCATCGAGCTCGGGGTGGGCTTCAACCCCGATCTCGCGGCCTACGACAACACGATTATCAACGCCACGATGCTCGGGCTCTCCACGAAGGAGGCCCGGCGGCGCTTCGACCAGATCATCGACTTCGCCGAGCTGCGCGAGTTCGTCGATCTGAAGATCAAGAACTACTCCTCCGGCATGCTCGTGCGCCTCGCGTTCTCGGTGATGATCCAGGTCGACGCCGACATCCTGCTCATCGACGAGGTGCTGGCCGTCGGCGACGCCGCCTTCCAGCAGAAGTGCTTCGACGAGTTCGCGCGCATCCGCCGGCAGGGCACGACCGTCCTGCTGGTGACCCACGACATGGGCGCCGTGGAGCGCTTCTGCGATCGCGGGATCCTGCTCGAGCGCGGCCGCGTCGTCGAGATCGGCGACACCGAGCGCATGACCAGCCGCTACCTGGAGCTGAACTTCTCCGAGGAGGCGCGCGCGGCTGAGGCCCAGCTGGCCGACGGCGCGCCGCCCGCCCAGCGCGCGCAGGCCGCCGGCGACACCGACGATCCGGAGG
>JACCQW010000413.1 GCA_013813955.1 Solirubrobacterales bacterium | reverse complement strand
CCTCAAGCCCGCGCACTATATAAAACACAAGCCCCGCAACTCCACGCCCGCCAAGCCCGGCGCCTCCTAGACATGGCCGCCGCCTTCACCGGCCCCGACGAGTTCCGGGCCGTCATGGATCGCATCTTCACGATGATGAGCGAGGACCCCGAGATGGGCCCGAGGCTGCGTGACGCCGACGTCCCGCAGCGCTTCGAGTTCGACGACGTCGACATGGTCGTGAACATCCGCGCCGCGGGCCCCGACGAGGAGGGGTGCCTCGTCTGGGCGTGGACCGACGACGTCGACTGGGACGCCAAGGTGCAGATGAGCATGTCCTCCGCGACGGCCAACAGGTACTTCCAGGGCAAGGAGAACATCGCGCTGGCCATCGCGCGGCGCCGGATCAAGACGGGCGGCGACGTCAAGGCCGCGCTGGCCCTGATCCCGATCACGAAGCCGATCTACGCCCGCTACCGCGAGGTCGTCGACGCGGAATACCCCCATTTGCGGGTCTGAGCGTTAAGCCGCGTTGACAGGGCGGGGAGCAAGGGAGTATGCATAGGGCACCAGGCCGGAGAGTGGACGGTTCGCCGTCCGCGAGGCGCCGCCGGTTGCAAGACGAGCGCCGTCGGCCGTGGCAGCGGGCCCTAACGCCCGCAGGCGGCGGGGCCACGGTCCCGCCGTCGTCGTGGAGAGGGTCGTGAGCGAGGCCCAGCTCACCGCCGCGGAGGTCGCCCGGCGCGCCGGCACCACGACCCCGACGCTCAGGCGCTGGGTCAAGCAGGGCCTGATCCCGCAGTACCACGGCGTCTGGACGCCCGCGGCCTGCGCCCACGCCCGGATCGTCGCGCGCCTGCGCGAGCGCGGGCACCCGCTCGGGCAGATCCGCACGGCGAGCCTGGAGGGCCGGCTCGCCTTCGCCTACATCCAGGACCTCCTCCCGGCGCTGGAGAGCCACTGCACGCTGGACGAGGCCGCTCGCGAGACCGGGCTGGAGCCCGCGCTGATCGAGCGCATCTTCACCACCATGGGCCTGCCGGCCGGCGCGAGCCAGCGCATCTCCGCAGACGACCTGCAGCTGCTGCGCTACTGCGCGGCGATGCTCGCCGCTGGACTGCCGCTGATCGCTTTCCTGCAGCTCGCCCGCGTCTACGGCCAGGCGCTGGCGCAGATGGCCGACGCGGCCGTGCGCCTGTTTCACCTCTACGTCCACGAGCCGCTCATGCGCGACGGCGTGCCCGGGCTACAGATGGCCGAGGAGATGGAGGGGCTGGCCAGCGAGGTGCTGCCGCTCGCCTCGCCGGTGATGGACCACGTGCACCGGCGCTTCCTCGCGCACTTCGTCGAGCAGGACGTCATCGGGCACATGGAGACCGACCTGGACGCCGGCGCCCCGCTGGACCTCGGCCGCCTGCGCGTGGCGATCGCCTTCGCCGACCTCGCCGGCTACACGCGGATGACCGAGGAGCAGGGGGACGAGGAGGCCGTCGGCGCCGTGGAGCGCTTCATCGAGAACGTCGGACACACGCTGCCAGAGGAGGCGCGGATCATCAAGACGATCGGCGACGAGGTGATGATCGTCGGATCGGACCCCGCCACCCTGGTCGACTGGGCGGTCGGCTTTCAGGAGCTGCATGCGACGCGCCCACTGCCGCGGATAGGCGTGCACTTCGGCGAGACGCTCTACCGCGACGGCGACTACTACGGCCGCGAGGTCAACCAGGCGGCGCGCGTCGCCGCGCGCTCGGCGGGCGGCGAGGTGCTCGTGACCCGGCCGGTGGTGCAGGCCGCCGGCCCGCACCTGCACTTCGAGCTCATCGGCGAGGTGCGCCTGAAGGGCTTCACCGAGGCGACCGAGCTGTTCCTCGCGCGGGCGGCGCAGGACTGACCGGTTCTGCCGGTCAGTCGTCGAGCAGACAGCGCCAGCGCAGCCGCGGGTAGCGCCCGAAACCACGATCGAAGGTGACCAGCTCGGCATGCTGCTCGAAGGCCAGCGCAGCGAGGTAGGCATCCGGCACGAGGTTGCCCCGCAGGTTGAGGTCGCGGCAAAGCTCGGCGAAGCGCGCCCAGTGCGCCGGACCCGCCCGCACGAGCAGCGCCGGTGGCTCGGACAGCGCATCCACGTAGTCGAGCACGGTGTCGGCGGCGTCCGGTCGCGAGAACACGCGCGGGTTCGTTGCCAGCCGGACCACCGCGCTCAATGCCACGTCGCTCAGGCCAACGGGCCGCTCTCCCGAGCGCGCCCCGCGCAGGAACACGCGGGCCGGCTCGTGGTGCGGGTGATCGCTGCGAAAGCCGGCGAGGAGGACGTTGACGTCAGGCAGGAGCACGGTGATCGTCTGCGGCGTCCAGCAGCGAGGCGTTGGACGCGGGATCGATCCCCGCCTGCATGCCGCCCCCGGTGCGGGACACCGGGAGCGCGCGCCGCTTCCCGCGAGGGCTCGCCGGAGGGTCGAGTCGCAGCCGCAGGCCGTCGGCGAGCAGCGCGGTCAGCGTGGTGCCCTCGTCCGCGGCGCGGCGGCGCGCCTGCCTGAGCAGCTCGTCCGGCAGGTCGACCGTCGTGCGCATGCAGCAAAGCATACGCGTTGCGTGCATAGTTCTGCATGAGTTCGGACCGGGAGTGCTCAGAGCATCCGCCGCTCGGCCGCCCAGCGCGAGAGCTCGTGGCGGCTGGAGAGCTGCAGCTTGCGCAGCACCGCGGAGACGTGGGCCTCCACGGTCCTGGCGGAGATCCCCAGCCGCTGGGCGATCTCCTTGTACATGTAGCCGCGCGCGATGTGCTGGAGGACCTCGCGCTCGCGCGGCGTGAGCTGGTCGAGCTCGGCGTCGTGGGCGCCGGCCGGGGCCGGCGGCGCGCCGGCGGCGAAGGCGTCGAGCACGAAGCCGGCGAGACGCGGGGAGAAGACGGCGTCGCCGCCGTGGACGCGGCGGATCGCGTCGGCCAGGTCGTCGGCGGCGATCGTCTTGGTCACGTAGCCGCGCGCCCCGGCGCGGATGACCGCGATGACGTCCTCGGCGGCGTCGGAGACCGAGAGCGCCAGGAAGCGGACGCCCGCGGGCTCGCCGCCCACGCGCCGGATGACCTCCAGGCCGCCGCCGTCGGGCATGTGGACGTCGAGGAGCACGACGTCGGGCGCCTGGGCGCGGATGACGTCGACCGCCTCGGTGACGCCGCCCGCCTCACCGACGAGGTCGACGAGCCCGTCGAGCTCGGCGCGAACGCCCGCGCGGAAGAGACGGTGATCGTCGACGAGGACGACGCGCGGCGCGGCGAAGGCGGCGGTCGCGTCCTGCGGGGGCCTCACGGGCCCGGGCCCTCCAGCACGAGCTCGATCTCGGTGCCGTCGGGGGACGAGCTGATCGCCGCGCGGCCGCCGTGGCGGGCCATCCGGCCGACGATCGACTCGCGCACGCCACGCC
>JACCQW010000375.1 GCA_013813955.1 Solirubrobacterales bacterium | reverse complement strand
CCGGCACGCGGGCGCGTGCCGGGGTCCTGGCCACCGCGCACGGCGAGGTGCGCACGCCGGCCTTCGTGCCCCTGGCCACCAAGGCGACGATCAAGGGCCTCGAGCCCCGCGAGGTCGCGGCCCTGGGCTATGACATCGTGCTGGGCAACACCTTTCACCTCTTCCTCGAGCCCGGCCACGAGCTCATTGCCGGCTTCGGCGGCCTGCACGACTTCATGGGCTGGCAGGGCCCGATCGTCACCGACTCCGGCGGCTTCCAGGTCTTCTCGATGGGCCATGGCACGGTCGCCGACGAGATCAAGGGCCGGTCCCCCTCCGGGGCGGACCGCATGGGCCGCACGCTGGCCATCGAGGAGGAGGGCGTGCGCTTTCGCTCCTACCTGGACGGCTCGGAGCGGTTCATGGGCCCGGAGACCTCGATGGAGGTGCAGGCCGCATTGGGCTCAGACCTCGCGCTGGCCTTCGACGAGTGCACGCCGCTGAACGTCGACCGCGACTACACGGCACGCTCCACCGAGCGCACGCACCGCTGGCTGGACCGCTGCCTGGCCTGGCACGCCGAGCACGGCCCGGAGGGCCAGCTCGTCTACGGGATCGTGCAGGGCGGTGTCCACCAGGACCTCCGGGTGGCCTCGGCGCAGGCGGTCGCGGCGCGCGCGTGCGACGGCCTGGCCATCGGCGGCTCGCTCGGCGCCGAGAAGCAGCAGATGTACGAGGTGGTCGACTGGGCCGTCGCCGCGCTGGACGACGCGCGCCCGCGCCACCTGCTGGGCATCGGCGAGGTCGACGACCTCATCCGCGGGGTCGAGCTGGGCATCGACAGCTTCGACTGCGCGATGCCCACGCGCCTGGGCCGCCACGGCGTCGCGCTCGTGCCCGAGCCCGAGCGCCGCTGGCGCGTGGACCTGACGGCCGCGCGCTGGAAGACCTCGCAGCAGCCGATCATGGAGGGCTGCCCCTGCCCGGCCTGCGCCGCCGGGCACCCGCGCGGATACCTGCGCTACCTCGTCAAGAACCGCGAGCTGACCGGCGTGCGGCTGTTGACGCTGCACAACCTCGCGTTCCTGGCCCGCCTCATGGCCGACCTGCGCGGCGCGATCACGGCCGGTGATCTGGCCGGCCGCGCGGCGGCTCTGCGGGCAGGCGCGGCGCCCGGGCGGGATGAGTCCCCGCCCGGTGCGACCGCGGCCTGATCTTCGTCAGCGCAGGATGCGCCCGGTGTTGTTGCTGCGCACGGTCAGGCGCAGGGTCCGCCGCGAGGACACCCGCTGGCGGCGGAGGTCGGGCCGGTAGGAGTACTGAATGCTGCGCGTGCGCAGGTTCAGCGGCAGGATCAGCGTCAGGCGGCCGCCCGGCCGCGAGCGCAGCCCCGTCTTGGTCAGCCGCTTGCCGCCGCGGATGACGTGCGTCACGTCGATCTTGGCCCCCACGATCGGGCGCGGGTTGCGCCCGCACGTGACGAGCCGGCCGCGCGTGACCAGACGCCGCCCGAAGCGGTTGGTGATCGACTGCCTGCGGTTGAGCACGAAGCGCATGCTCACGCGCCCGCACGTGACCCGCGGCCCGTTGGCGCTGCCGATCCCGCCGTTGGAGCCGTTGATCCCGTTGCCGTCACTGCCGGTGCCGGTGCCGGTGTTGTTGACGACGCACACGCGCGTCTGCGGGTCGGAGGTCGCCCCCGCCGGGCAGGGCCGCTGCACGAGCAGGATGCAGTTGCTCGTGTTGGGGTCGCGGACGGTCCCGTTCGGGCATGCCGCCGGCGGGGCCTGGCGCACGACGACGCACGCGCCGCCCGCGGCGGGATCGGCCGTCGAGCCCGCCGGGCACGGCGCCGTGACGGTCAGGGCGCAGACGAGCGGATCGCTGCCGGGCTGCGCGACGGAGCCCTCGGGGCAGGTGGGCGGCGGCGGGGGCGGCGCGCAGGTCGCCCCGTGACGGTCGACCTTGGACTCGCCGAGCACGACGTTGGCCACCGGCATGCCGCCGGGGACCGCCAGCAGCTGGACGTGGACCGCCCGCTGCGTGAGCGCCTGGTCATCGGACGTGGCGCTGCCCTCGACGACCTTCTCGTTGAGCACGATGCGCACGAGCGGCAGGAGCTGGTCGATGACGACCTCGTCCTGGCCCGGCGGGATGGCGATGACGTTGCCGTTGATCGTCAGCTCGGCGACCGCGCTGGAGCCCGTGAGCTCAGGGGCGCCGCTGACGCAGCGCGCCAGCGCCTGCGAGGTGACGCCGCGCGCCGCGATGACCAGCTGGCCGGGACCGAGGTCGATCGCGACCGGATCGGTGACGCCGCCGGTTGCTGATGCCGTCTGCTCGCGCGCGGGGCCGAGCTCGGGCTGGATGTTCGTACGCGCGAACGGCGCCTGAAGAGTGAGCTGCAGCCCCGGGTTCTCGGGCCCCGGGGGGATGGTGATGTTCGGGACGCCCTGGTCGGCCTTCGCGCACTGCGCGCGATCAGGGGTATCCCGGTCGGGGAACCCGTTCGCCTGAATGGGCTCGACCCGCTGGCTGCCCAGGAGCGGGTCCAGCTCGACGTATGCCGCGCTCGCGCGGCATGTCCACACGGGGTCGGTCGTGTCGGCGCTCGCCGTCGGCACGAATGCGCCGAGCGTGCCGAGCGCGCATAGGGTGAGTCGCCGCAACTTCATAGTCGTGTGGTTCCGCATGATGCCTCCAGTCCGTTGGTGAGCAGATGCGGTGACGGCCGACGCCCTCGTGTCCTCGCGAGGCACGAATGCATGCTGGTCGGTGCCCGCGTGCTTCACCTGGGTCTTACCCAGTTCGGGTGCATCGATCACAAACTCCCGGCGGCCACGAAGGTTGGTGACTTGGCGCTCGAGGAGCGAATCTGTCGGCCGGGCCCTGCCTAGCGCGTGTTGTCGTCGATCAGCCGTGTGGCCTGGTCGACGATCTCGCCGGTGTTGTCCCCGTCTACGGGCCCGAGGCGCACGTCGTCGGAACCTCCCGAGGAGCCGGACGCGGCGATGACGATCGCGGCGATCACGAGCGCGGCAATGAGCAGGGGTATGAGGGCCTGGCGGCCCCTTCCCGGCCGGCGTTCGGGGCGCTCGCGCCGGGCGGGGGGCTCGGGTCCCGGGTCGTAGGGGAGGGCCACCGGCCGGCTCGACGGGCGTGGCTCCAGGCGTCGTGCGCCCGCGGCGGGCACCGCGCGCGTGGCGTCGGTCGGGTCCGTCTGGCCGAGCAGGGCGGTGGCCGCCGTCTCCTCGGAGCCCTCGGGCACGACGCCGCGCGCGCCGTCGTGCAGAGCGATGCGCATCTCCTCCGCGTCGGCGTAGCGGTCGCCCGGATCCAGCGCCAGCGCACGGTCCACCGCGATGGCCAGGGCGGCGGGGACCTCGGGGCTGACCTCGTCCAGGCGCGGCGGGTGCTCGCGCTGCTGCAACAGCGCGAGCTCGGTCAGCGACGACGCGTCGTAGGGCAGGCGCCCCGCGAGAAACTGGTAGGTCACGACCCCCAGGCCGTAGAGATCGGCGGGCGGGCCGGCCTCCTCGCCCGCGGCCTGCTCGGGGGCGAGGTAGGCCGCGGTGCCGAGCACCGAGCCGACCTGGGTGATCTGCGACGAGGCCTGGTCGATCTCCGCCTTGGCGATCCCGAAGTCGGCGAGCTTCACCGAGCCCTCGTCGGAGCGCAGGATGTTGCCGGGCTTGACGTCGCGGTGCACGACGCCGTTGCGGTGCGCGTGGTGCAACCCGCGGCAGGCTCCGTCGAGCAGGACCAGCACGTCGGCGACGCCGAGCCGGGTCTCGTCGCGGATGATCTCCGCGCCCGAGCGCCCGCGGATGTACTCCATCACGATGTAGTGGCGGCCGGAGGGGTCGTCGAGGCCGAAGTCGAAGACCTGCACGATGTTGGGGTGCACGAGCCGCGCGGCCGACAGCGCCTCGCGGCGGAAGCGCGACACGAACTGGGCGTCCTCGGCGAGATGCTCGGCGAGGAGCTTGACGGCGACGTGGCGCTCCAAGCGGCGGTCGAGCGCGAGCTGCACCGTCGACATGCCGCCGTAGCCCAGGCGGTCGCCCAGCTCGTAGCGCCCCGCGATGACCTGCGTGCTCACGGGGTGACCTCGGGCGGTGTCCCGCCGGCGCCGGGATCCTGCGGTGTGGGTGGGGGACCCTCGGGGGCCGGCCCGGGCTCGGCGGGCGGCTGTGTCGCGGACGGCTGTGTCGCGGGCGGCTGCGTCTCGGTCACCGCGGGCGGGGCCGTCGTCGTCACCGTCGGCTGTTCCTGCGTCTGGACATCGGGCTCCTCGTCGGGCTGCTCGGAGGCGAGGTTGTCGTTGCACTCCTTGATCGCCTCGGCGCGCAGCCTGTCGCTGGCCTCGCGCAGGCGCTCGCGCAGGCCGGCGTCGACGGACCGCGGCAGACCGTCGATGCCCTCGTCGACCTGGCCGAGCTGGCCGCCGACCTCGTCGCAGCGGGCATCATCGACGGCCTGGCGGACGTCCTCGAGCTGGCTCTTGAGGTCAGAGGCGTCGGCGGATGGGATGCCGCCGCGCGTCGACCCTCCGCAGGCCACCAGCAGCGCCGAGCCGACGCCGCACAGCAGCGCGACGAGATAGGGGAGGGCCCGGCGCATGGTCATTGACCGTACCCCAGGCGCTCGGCGAGCGAATCGGGGAGGCGCGCGGCGCGGATCGCCGCGCCCGCGCCGGCGATGTCGTACGCCACCCGCCGCCACGCGGCGTGCCAGCCGTCGAGATCGAGCAGCAGCCATGCCGCGCGCGGGTCACCGTCACGCGGCTGACCCACCGAGCCCGGGTTCAGCAGCCACTCGCCGGTGCTGACGTCGAGCTCGTCGCCGTCGCGCCGCGGCTCGCCGGTGGCGACCTCGCCCGCCGGGCGGACGAAGCTCAGCGGCACGTGCGAGTGGCCGACCAGGGAGACGCGCTGGGGCTGGGCGTCCAGGCACAGCTCGGCCAGGAGCGTGCTGAGGACGTACTCCCAGACGGGGTCGCGGGGGCTGGCGTGGTACAGGCCGATGTCGCCCTCCTCTCCTGAGGGGCGCAGCTCGGAGAGGTACGCGAGGTTCTCGGCGGCGATGTTCTCCTGCGTCCAGCGCGCGGCGATCGCCGCGCCGCGCGAGAACTCGTCCAGCGTGATCTCGCCGGTGACGCCGAGGTCGTGGTTGCCGGCCAGGCAGATCGCCGCGTGGCGGCGGGCCAGCTCGACGCAGGCGTCGGGCTCGGCGCCGTAGCCGACGATGTCGCCGAGGCACCACATCTCGTCGGCGCCGGCGCCCGCGGCGTCGGCGAGCACCGCCTCGAAGGCGTGCCGGTTGCCGTGGATGTCGGAAAGGATCGCGACCTGCATCTCTAGGGTGAGATCATGCATTCCGGACGTGTGCGCTGGCCCGTGGCGATCCTGGTCGCCATCGTGGTCGCGGAGGCCGCGGTGGTGCTCCTGCGCCCGCGCGAAGGGGTCATCGACCCGGCTCCGGTGCGCGTCGAATCGTACTTCAGCGCCGGCGAGCTCGATCGCGCGCGCGACTTCCGCGGGCCCCAGCTCGCCCTGCACGGCGGCGTGCTGGCGATCGAGCTGGGCCTGCTGGCGCTGCTCGTGGCCCGCCCGCCGGGCGCTCTGCGCCGCCCGTGGCGGCGCCCCCTGCTCGTGGCGGCGCTCGCGGGGGTGACCCTCTCCGTGGCGGTGGACGCCGCGCCGCTGCCGCTGAAGGCGATCGCGCGCGAGCGCGCGAAGGACGTCGGCCTGGTCACCCAGTCCTTCAGCGGCTACGCGGGCGACCTGGCGAAGGGCTGGGCGATCGGCGGCCTGCTGGCCGGTGCGGGCGCCGCCGCCGGCCTCGGCCTCATCCGCCGCTACCCGCGTCGCTGGTGGATCCCGGGCTCCGTCCTCGTCATCGCGTTCGGGGCGGCGAGCACCTACGCCGCGCCCGTCGTCCTCGATCCCCTGTTCAACGACTTCGACCGCCTGCCGGCGGGGCAGACGCGCAGCGACGTGCTCCAGCTGGCCCGGCGCGCCGGCGTCGACGTCGGCGAGGTCTACTCGGTGGACGCCAGCAGGCGCACGACCGCGGCCAACGCCTACGTCGCCGGGTTGGGCGCCACGAAGCGGGTGGTGCTCTACGACACGCTGCTGGAGAACTTCTCGCGGGAGGAGGTGCGCCTCGTCGTCGCCCACGAGCTGGCCCACGTGCACCATCGCGACGTTCCCCACGGGCTGCTGTACCTGGCCCTCGTCACCCCCTTCGGGCTGTTCGCCGCCGCGCGGCTGACCCGTCGCCTGACGCCGGGCGACGACGATCGTCCCGGCCCGGTCGCGCTGCCCTCGCTCGCGCTGAGCATCGCCCTGATGGCCCTCGCGATCACCACGGTGTCCAACCAGCTAAGCCGTGACGTCGAGGCCCGCGCGGACTCCTACTCGCTGCGTCTGACCGACGACCCACAGGCGTTCATCTCCTTCGAGCGGCGCATCGCGCTGCGCAACGTCTCCCGGCCCGATCCGCCCGGGTGGATCACGTTCCTGCTGTCGACGCACCCGTCGACGATCGACCGGATCGGGATCGGGGAGGCCTACCGCCGCGGCGAGCGGTAGCAGTGCTCCGCGAGGCGTCCGTCCTCGCGTTGTGACCGCGGCGATCGGCTTCCCGGCCGCTCGACCCTAGTTGCCCGCGACGATCGCGACGTCCGCGCGGCGCGGGCAGTCGCGGCGGGCCAGCGCGTAGAGCCAGAGCGCGTCGTGCTCGTCGGAGGGCAGCCGGGCGGGGTCCAGCAACTCCCGCTCGACGTCCTCGATCGAGACGCCATCGGACAGCGCGCGCTCGATCAGCGCTGGCAGGGGTGGCGTGGGGCCGCTCATCCACGGGCGATGCTCGCGCACCCGCCCATGTCGCGCAAGGGGGGTGGACGAATCTTTACGAGTCGTCGCCGGGCGGCTGCTCGCCGCGCCCGAACTCGGGGAGGTTCTTGATGCCCTCGCGCGTCTCCCACTTCGAATAGGAGTCCTCCAGCGCGTCGGTCAGCTCGCGCATGAAGCGCGGCGAGAGGTTCACGCGCGAGACCACCACGCCGGGGATCTCGTCCTCCTCGACCTCGTGGTCGACGCGCGCGAAGGTGATCGTGAACTCGTAGTCGGAGAACGAGACGTTCGCGAAGTTCGCGTAGACGCCCGCCATGATCTCCGGCGAGAAGTGGATGTTGATGTGGCGCTCGGGAAGATCGTCGTCGGCCATCGCCGCCGTAGTATCGCAGCGTGCGCATCGTCGTCGTCGCCGTCGGACGCCTGCGCCCGCCCTACGCCGACGACGTGCAGCACTACCTCAAGCTCATCGCGCGCCACGCGCGCGTCGAGATGATCGAGGTGCGCGAGGACGAGCGGGTCGCCAGGCGCATCCCCGACCGGGCGTTCGTGTCGCTGCTTGCGCGCGAGGGGGAGGCCCTGGACTCGATCGCCTTCAGCCGCTTCCTGGAGGACCGCCGCCAGGGCGCGCGCGACGTCTGCTTCGTCATCGGCGGGCCCCTCGGTCTGCAGCTGGATGACGTCGATCACCGCTTCTCGCTGGGGCCCCTGACACTGCCCCACCAGCTCGCCCGGGTCGTGCTGCTGGAGCAGCTCTACCGCGGGCACAAGATCCTCGCGGGCGAGCCGTATCACTACTGACCGCTACTAGGGTGGGAAGCGTGACCCCGATCGCGCAGCTGCGCGCGGCCGTCGAGGCCGCCTCTGAGTCCGTGGCGGGCGCGGACGGCAGGGCGCGGGCGCGGCCGACGCTGGAGCGCCCCAAGCAGGCGGGCCACGGCGACTACGCCACGAACGCGGCGATGCTGCTGGCGCCGGTGGTGGGAGCGCCGCCGCGCGACGTCGCCGAGCGGGTGGGCTCCGAGCTGCAGTCGCTGCTGGGCGAGGCGGTGGAGCGCGTCGAGGTCGCCGGCCCAGGCTTTCTAAACCTGTTTTTGTCCCACGCCTGGCACACCGCCGCGCTGGCGCACGTGCTCGAGGCCGGCACGGCCTACGGAGGGGGCGCCGCCGCGCCCGCGCAGCGTGTCAACGTCGAGTTCGTCAGCGCCAACCCCACCGGGCCTATGCACGCCGGCCACGCGCGTAACGCCGCCTACGGCGACGCGCTCGCGCGCATCCTGGCCTTCCGCGGGCACGAGGTGACGCGCGAGTTCTACATCAACGACCACGGCTCGCAGGTGCGGAAGTTCGGCGAGTCGATCCAGGCGCGGGCGCGAGGCGCCGAGCCGCCCGAGGGCGGCTACCAGGCCGACTACGTGCGCGAGCTCGCGCAGGCGCTCGACGGGCCCGCCGACCGCGACGTCATGGAGGTCGCCGACGCCGGCCTCGCGCTGATGCTCGAGCGAATGCGTGCGACGCTGCAGGCCTTCGGGGTGGAGATCGACGTGTGGTTCTCCGAGCGCTCCCTGCACGACGGCGCGGATCCGAAGGTCACCCAGGCCTTTGCCCGCCTGGACGAGCTCGGCCAGACCTACCGATCCGACGGCGCCCTGTGGCTGCGGACGAGCGCGCACGGCGACGACAAGGACCGCGTCCTGGAGCGCTCCACCGGAGAGCACACCTACTTCGCATCGGACCTGGGCTACATGCTCGACAAGCGCGAGCGCGGGTTCGACCGCCTGCTGCTCGTGCTGGGAGCCGACCACCACGGCTACGTCAACAGGATGCGCGCGGCATTCGAATCCCTCGGCGGCGACCCGGAGGATCTCGAGCTGCTGATCATGCAGTTCGTGCATCTCGTGCAGCGCGGCGAACGGTCCTCGATGTCCAAGCGCCGTGGCGAGTTCGTCTCGCTCGACGACCTCGTCGGCGAGATCGGCGTGGACGCCGCGCGGTGGTTCCTGCTGCAGCGCTCGCACGACACGACCGTCGACCTCGACATCGATCTCGCGCGCGAGCAGTCCAGCGAGAACCCCGTCTTCTACGTGCAGTACGCCCACGCGCGGATCGCGTCGATCAGGGCGAAGGCGGGCGCCGGGCGCGTCGAGGCGGCGCTCGCCGAGGCGGGGGCTCACGCGGGCGATCTGGATCCCGCCGAGCGCACCCTGGTCAAGAAGCTGCTGGCCTTCGGCGAGGAGGTCGCCGAGGCGGCCGACCGGCGCGCGCCGCACCGGATCGCGGCCTACGCCCTGGAGCTGGCGCAGACCTACACGGCGTTCTACCGCGACTGCCTGGTGGTGGGCGCCGAGGGCGAGGGCGTGGAGTCCTTCCGGCTCGCTCTCAGCGTCGCCTCGCAGCGGACCCTCGCCCGCTCGCTGGACCTGCTCGGGGTCGGCGCGCCCGACTCGATGTAGCCGGCCGACATGCTAGCTTCATGTACATGAGCAGCACGGTCGGGATCGGGGAGCTGCGCCAGAATCTCAGCCGGTATCTGCGCCGCGTGCAGCGCGGCGAGCGCCTCGTGGTGACCGATCGCAACCGACCGGTCGCCGAGCTGGGGCCGCCACCGGTGACCGGGTCCGAGCTCGACCGTTTGATCGCCGAGGGCCGCGTCTCGCGTCCGACGCGCACGGGGGTGCCCGAGCCGCTCGAGCTCGACGGCGAGCCGCGGGCGCTGACCCGCGCGCTGGATGAGGTGCGCGGCGAGCGCTGAGGTGGCGCTCTTCTACGCGGATGCCTCGGCGCTGGTGAAGCTCCTGCACGACGAGGAGGAGAGCGACGCGCTCCGCGCGTTTCTCCTCGACGCCGACATCGTGTCGTGCGAGCTGGTGCTCGCCGAGCTGTCGCGAGCCGTCCGGCGCGCGGCCGCGCGGGATTCCCGACTTCCTCTCGAGGACCTCCTGCGGCGCGTCGCCGAGCTGCTCGAGGCGGTGGCGCTGCTCCCCGTCGATCGCGCCCTCCTGCTCGAAGCGGGAGCACTGCGGGAGCCCGCGCTGCGGACGCTGGACGCCATCCACGTGGCCGCCGCCGTCTCCCTGCGTGCGACCGATGGGTTTCTCACCTATGACGAGCGCCAGGGCGCTGCGGCGCGGCTTGCCGGGCTGCGGACCCTCGCGCCTGGGGCCTGATCGCCGTGTGGCTCAGAGCGAGTACACGAAGTCCAGACCCACGCTCTCCATCAGCCGCTGGGCCTCGCCGTTGAGGCGGGTCAGCTCGCCGGAGATCATGAGGATCCCCATCACGATGAGCACGGCTCCCGAGACCGCGGTGATGATCACGTAGTGCTGTCGCAGCCACCGAAAGGCGGTGGTCGCGCGGTCGAAGGCGATCGCGCTGAGCAGAAACGGGATCGCCAGGCCGGCCGAGTAGAACGCCAGCAGCACCCCGCCCGTGCCCACCGTGTCCGAGGCCGAGGCGGCGGTGAGGATCGAGCCCAGCGTCGGGCCCACGCACGGCGTCCACGCCACCGCGAACGCGGCGCCGGCGATGAGCGGCCCGCCGCCGGCGCGCTGCATCAGCGCGTCGGGGCGCCACTCGCGGTTCAGGGCCGCGACGAACGGCGTCGCCAGGAAGAAGACGCCCATCGCGATGATCAGCGCCCCGGCCACGCGGTCGAGCGTCTGGCGGTTGTCCGACAGCGTCGAGCCCAGGCCGGTGGCGCTCATGCCCAGAGCGACGAAGATGACCGTGAAGGACAGGCAGAAGATCAGCGCCGGCCACAGCACCCGGCCCAGCGGGCGCTCGTCGCTGCGCAGCTCCTCCAGCGACACGCCCGAGACCGCCGACAGATAGCCGGGCACCAGCGGCAGCACGCAGGGCGAGATGAACGACGCGAACCCCACGGCGAACGCGGCGATGACCGTGGTGTCGGCGGCCGGGTCCATGACGCCCTAGCGGTCGTAGCGGGCGAGGTCCTCGTCCAGGCGGCGGGCTTCGCCGGCGCTCAGCGAGGCCC
>JACCQW010000452.1 GCA_013813955.1 Solirubrobacterales bacterium | reverse complement strand
GGCCCGGTAGGCGCCGACGCGCCGGCTCCGGCCCTCTGAGCGCTGCCCGGCCGTCAGCCCGTGTTGCGCAGCCCGCCGGCGATGCCGTTGACCGCCAGCAGGCTGGCGCGCACGAGTTCGGGCTGGTCGGCCTCCTCGCCCGGGGCGCGCAGGCGGCGCAGGAGCTCGAGCTGGACGAAGGAGAGCGGGTCGACGAAGGGCTTGCGGCGCGCGAGCGAGCGCTGGAGGGTCGGCTCGCGGTCGAGCAGGTGCTCCTCGTCGAGCACCTGGCCGAGCTCGCGCAGCGTGCGCTGGAACTCGCTCTCGATGGCGCTCCAGATGCGCTCGCGCGCGGGCTCGTCCTTGTACAGCTCGGCGTAGCGCCGGGCGATGTCGAGGTCGGCCTTCACGCACGCCATCTCGGCGTTGGAGAGCAGCGCGGCGAAGAACGGCCAGTCGCGCTCCATCTCGCGCAGCGTCTGCACGCCGTGCTCCTCGCGAGCGGCCTCCAGGGCGGTGCCCAGCCCGTACCAGGCGGGCAGCACCGCGCGGGCCTGCGTCCACGAGAAGACCCACGGGATCGCGCGGAAGTCCTCGATGGCCATCGACGAGCGCCGCTTGGGGGGTCGCGAGCCGAGCTGCAGGCGCACCACCTCGTCGACCGGTGTCGCGGCGTGGAAGAACGCGCCGAAGTCCGCGTCGCCGTAGACGAGGTCGCGGTAGGCGCGCGTCGAGACGTCCGCCATCTGCGCCGCGACGGCCTCGAAGCCCGACAGGCGCGCGGGCGCGCCGTCGGCGAGACGGCCGAGCGTCGTGACGAGCGCGGCGCTCACCGTGAGCTCGATCTCGCGGTGGGCGATCTCCGGCACCGAGAACTTCGCCGACAGCATCTCGCCCTGCTCGGTGACCTTCAGGCGCCCGGCGACGGTCCCGGGCGGCTGGGCGCGCACGGCGGTGTAGCTCGGGCCCCCGCCGCGGCCGACGGCGCCGCCGCGCCCGTGGAAGAACTGCCACCTCACGCCGTGCTCGCGCAGCACCGCCGCCATCTCGAGTTGCGCGCCGTAGACGCGCCAGCCCGAGGCGACGTAACCGACGTCCTTGTTGGAGTCCGAGTAGCCGACCATGACCTCCTGCAGCCCGACGGCGTCGACCGCGGCGCGGTAGACCGGCGTGTCGAGCAGCGCGCGCATCGTGTCGGCGGCGCCGGCCAGCGTCTCGCCGGACTCGAAGAGCGGGACGATGCGCAGCTGGGCTTCCGCGCCGCCGGCCCGCGCGAGCCCCACCTCCTTCATGAGCAGGAGCACCTCGAGCAGGTCGGCGGGGCTGCTCGTGTTGGAGACGATGTAGGAGCCGATCGCGCCAGGGTGCGGGCCGCTGAGCAGGTCGTGCATCATGCGGAAGGTCTCGACGACCTCGGCCGTGGCGTCGCTGAAGCCGCTGACGTCGAGCGGGATGAGCGGCCGGCGGTCGGCGATCTCGCGGGCGAGCACGGCGATGCGATCGGGCTCGGGCAGGGCCGCATAGGCATCCTCGATGCCGAGGTCGTGCAGGATCTCGTCGATCGCCACGCGGTGGACGTCGGCGTTCTCGCGCACGTCGAGGACCGCGAAGTGAAAGCCGAAGACCTCGACCTGACGGACGACGTCGCGCAGTGCGTCGGCGGCGACGAAGCCCGCGCCCTGGCTGTGCAGCGCACGCTCGGCGACGCGCAGGTCGTCCAGCAGCTCCTGCGGGCGCCCATACGCGCCGTCCAAGCCCTTGCGGGTGGCCCGCACGCGGGCGGCAACGAGCTTGAACAGGCGCCGGTAGGGCTCCTCGGGATTGCGCTCCTGGACCTCCACGGCGAGCTCCGGAAAGCGCGCGCTGAGCGTCTTCAGCAGCTCGGACAACTCGCGCGGCTCGCCGGCGACCCGGCTGGAGAGCGTCACCCGATGGGTCAGGGCGATCACGCACTCCTGGAGGTGCCACAGGCAGGTCTCCTGCATGAGCGCGAGCGCGTCGGCGGTCACCGCCGGCGTCACGAACGGGTTGCCGTCGCGGTCGCCGCCCATCCACGAGCCGAACGTCATCAGCGGTGGGACGTCGATCTCCTCGTCCGGATAGCACTCGCCGATCGTCGCCTCGAGGTCACGGTAGAGCGCCGGCACCACCTCGGCGAGCGTCGAGGTGAAGTAGACGAGACCCGCGCGGACCTCGTCGAGGACCGTCGTCGAGATCGCGCGCAGCTCGTCGGAGATCCACATCTCCTGCACCGCGGCGGCGATCTGGCGGCGGATCTGCTCCTGCTCGCCCTGCGCCGACCGGCGATCGTCGAGCGAGCGCAACAGGGCGAAGATCCGCGACAGCTTGCTGACCGTCGTGCGCCGGCGGGCCTCGGTCGGGTGCGCGGTCATGACGAGCCGCACCTCGGCCCCGGCGAGCGTGTCGCGCAGCTCGGCGGCCGAGCGGAAGCGGCCCTCGGGCTTGTACTCGACGGCGCGCATCAGGA
>JACCQW010000226.1 GCA_013813955.1 Solirubrobacterales bacterium | reverse complement strand
GCGGCTGGGCTACGTGCAGACCGCGGGCGGCGCCCTGCCCGGCGGGCACTCCCGCGTGGTACGAGAGCTGCGTCGCGACGGCCTGCTCGCCGGCCACGTCACAGCCGGGCCGGCGTTCGGCGGGGAGGGGGAGGCGATCACCACCGCGGGTGCGCTGGACTACGGGCTCTCGACGCTCGGGTGGGACGCGGTGGCGGTCGGCCCCGGCCCCGGGATCCTGGGCTCGGGCTCGGCGCTCGGCCATGGCGGCCTCGTGGCGCTGGACTCCGCGCACACGGCGCTCGCGCTGGGCTGCGAGACCGTGCTCGTCGCGCGCATGTCCTCCAGCGACCCGCGCGAGCGCCATCAGGGCCTGAGCCACCACACGCGCACCGTGCTCGAGCTGCTGCTCGCCCCGGTGACCGTCGCGATCCCCTCCGGACAGCAGGCGGGCGAGGGCCGCCACCGCTGGCTGGAGCGCGACGCCGACCTCGACGGCTACCTCGCCGCCGGGCTGCCCTTGCGCTCCATGGGCCGCGAGGACCCGCTGTTCTTCGCCGCCGCCCTGGTTTCGGGAGGCGTGCTCGCGGAGATGAGCCGCGGCCGATGACGGACTTCGCGCCCCTCGGCGGAAGGACGGTCTTCGACGGCCGGACGTTCTCGGTCTCCGTCGAGCGCTTCCGCCACCCCGACGGCGAGGAGGTCGAGCGCGAGATCGTGCGCCGCCAGGACGCGGTGGCGGTCGTGGCGCACGACGACGAGCACGTTTGGCTCGTCCGCCAGCCCCGCGAGGCGATCGGCGAGCGCGCCCTCGAGCTGCCCGCCGGCACGCTCGACGTGGCGGGCGAGTCGCCGCTGGACGCGGCGCGGCGCGAGCTCGCCGAGGAGATCGGAAAGGCCGCCGAGCGCTGGGAGGCCGTGCTCAGCTACCACGCCTCCAGCGGCTACACCGACGAGCTCGTGCATGTCTATTCCGCCACCGGCCTCAGCGACGCCGACGCCGATGCCGACCCCGGCGAGCGCATCGAGATCGTCCGCCGCCCGCTCGCCGAGCTCGCCGGAGTCATCGCCGGGTGTCGCGACGCGAAGACGATCATCGGCCTGGGGTGGCTCATGGCCGAGCGCGGCGCGTAGATCCGCGGCCGCACGCCGCGTTGCAGCGGCAAGGTCCGCGCGCCGCACGGCGAAGCACGGCACATGGCCGTCGCCCCGCCGGACACGCATCCCTTCGAGCACCACGTGCTCGACTTCCTCGCCTACCTGGAGTTCGAGCGCGGGCTGTCGCGCAACACCCTCGACGCCTACCGCTCGGACCTGTTGCAGCTCGGCGACTTCCTCGCTCGCCACGACCTCGACGCCACGACGCTCGGGCACGCGGAGCTCGCGGGCTTCCTGGCCGAGCTGGCCACCGGCGCCGAAGGGCGTGCGGCGGTGGCACCCGCCACGCTGCAGCGCAAGGCGGCCTGCCTGCGCTCGTTCTACCGCCACCTGCGCCGCGAGGAGATCATCGCCCACGACCCGACCGCCGACCTGCGCGCGCCGCGCAAGAGCCAGCGGCTGCCCCAGGTGCTCAGCCGCGACGAGGTGGCCAAGCTGCTCGGCGCGCCGAGGGGGACAGAGCCGCCGGCGCTGCGCGACCGGGCGCTGCTGGAGCTGATGTACGCCTGCGGCCTGCGCGCCAGCGAGGCGGTCGACCTCATGGTGGGCGACGTCGACCTGCGCGCCGCGGTGCTGCGCGCCCGCGGCAAGGGCTCCAAGGAGCGCCTGGTGCCCGTCGGGCGCCAGGCCGTGGCCGCCGCGCGGATCTATCTCGAGCGCGGGCGCCCCACGCTCGTCGGCGTGCGCGACGAGCGCCACCTGTTCGTCAACCGGCGCGGGGCGGGCCTCACGCGACAGGGCCTGTACAAGATCGTCCAGCGTCACGCCCGCGCCGCCGGCCTGGCGGGCCGCATGAGCCCGCACACGCTGCGCCACAGCTTCGCCACGCACCTGCTCGCCGGCGGCTGCGACCTGCGCACGCTGCAGGAGATGCTCGGCCACGCCGACATCTCGACGACGCAGCTGTACACCCATCTCTCGGGCGAGCAGCTCAAGCAGGTCTATTTCCGCGCCCACCCCCGGGCCACCGCCCGCTGAGCCCGCGCCCCTGCTAGA
>JACCQW010000210.1 GCA_013813955.1 Solirubrobacterales bacterium | reverse complement strand
GGATCGCGCGGCGCGAGCTGGCCGACGGGCGGGTGCGCCTGGACGCCGAGGCCGGCGAGGACTGGGACGCCTTCGTCACCGCCTGCGTCGCGGACGGCCTGGCCGGCGTGGAGTGCCTGGCCGGGATCCCCGGGGCGGTCGGCGCGACACCGATCCAGAACGTGGGCGCCTACGGCCAGGAGGTCGCCGACACGATCCTGGGCGTGCGGGCGCTGGACCGCCGCAGCGGAGAGGTCGCCGCGCTCGACCCGGAGGACTGCGGCTTCGCCTACCGCTCGAGCGTGTTCAAGCGCGAGCCGGGGCGCTGGGTGGTCCTGTGCGTGGCCTTCGCGCTCGAGCGCTCGGCGGGATCGATGCCCGTTCGCTACGCCGAGCTGGCGCGGACGCTGGGGGTGCGCCCCGGGCGCAGCGCGCCGCTGGCCGACGTCCGGTCGGCCGTGCTGGGCCTGCGCCGCCGCAAGGGCATGGTCCTCGATCCCCGTGATCCCGACACGGTCAGCGCGGGCTCGTTCTTCACCAACCCCGTGCTCGACGCCGCCGCGATCGAGGACCTGCGCACCCGCGCGGATGCCCAGCCCCCGGCCTGGCCCCAGGAGGACGGGACGGTCAAGACCTCGGCCGCCTGGCTGATCGAGCGCGCCGGGTTCCAGCGCGGGCACGGGGATCCCGCGGGCATCGCCATCTCCTCCAAGCACACGCTCGCGCTGACCAACCGCGGCGGTGGGACCACCGCCGCGCTCGTCGCGCTCGCGCGCGAGATAACCGGCGGCGTGCGCGACGCGTTCGGCGTCGACCTCGTTCCCGAGCCGGTGTTCGTCGGGCACCGCTGGGACTAGACGCTCAAGTTCCGATCATCTGGCCGGCCACGAGCCGCCGGCCCAGGGCGTCCACGTTCCCGGCCCCGAGCACGAGGCACACGTCGCCCTCGCGCAGGCGGGTGCGCAGGAGGCGCTCGGCGGCGTCGAAGCCCGGGGCCCAGGCGACGTCCCGGCCGTGTGCGGCGTCCGCAGCTGCCTCGGCGACCAGCAGGCCGCCCACGCCCGGGAAGTCCTCCGCGCGCTCGCGCGCCGGGTAGACGTCGAGCACGCAGATCGCGTCGGCGTCCGCCAGCGCCGCGCCGAACTCCCGGGCCAGCAGGCGGGTGCGCGAGTACAGGTGTGGCTGGAAGACCGCGACGACGCGGCGCGGGCCCAGCGTGCGGGCCGCGGCGATCGCGGCGCGGACCTCGGTGGGATGGTGGGCGTAGTCGTCGATCACCTCAGCCCCAGCGGCCGTCCGCCCCAGGCGCTCAAAGCGCCGGCCCGCGCCGCGAAAGCCCTCCAGCGCGGTTGCGAGCCCGGCGCGCGGCGCGCCCGCCAGCAGGCAGGCAGTCAGTGCCGCGGCCGCGTTGGCGACGTTGTGCGCGCCGGGCACGCCGACGGCCACGGTGTGCTCCGCCCAGGTGAAGCGCGCGCCCGCGGGCGACAGCTCGACACCGGAGGCCGCGGCGAACGCGGCCTCGTGGATCTGTGCGCGATCCAGGAACGCCTCGGCCTGCGGCGTATCCGCCACCACGACGCGCAGGCTGCCGCGCAGGTACTGCGCGAAGGCCTCCTCGAGCTCGATGTGCGAGGCGTAGGTCGTGTGGTGGTCGAGCTCGATGTTCGTCACCACCGCGATCTCCGGCGCGAGCTGCAGAAAGGAGCGGTCGGACTCGTCGGCCTCCACGACCAGCCACTCGCCCCGTCCCCAGGCCGCGTTCGTGCCTGTCGTGCTCAGCTCGCCGCCGATGAGGTAGGACGGGTCCCAGCCCAGCCCCAGCAGCGCGTGTGCCGCCATGGAGGCGGTGGTCGTCTTGCCGTGCGTGCCCGCCACGGCGATCGTGCGGCGCAGGCGGCTGACCTCGCCAAGCAGCTCGCCGCGGTGCAGCTCGCGCAGCCCGCGGTCGCGGGCGGCGGCGCGCTCGGGGTTGTCGCGCGCGATCGCGGTGGAGACCACGATCTGCACGTCCTCCCCGGCGGGCAGGTGGGCGGCGTCGTGGCCGACGTGAGGCCGCACGCCGGCGGCGCGCACCCGCTCGAGGTAAGGCGAGT
>JACCQW010000209.1 GCA_013813955.1 Solirubrobacterales bacterium | reverse complement strand
GGATCACCACCGTGCCCTCCGAGCGCGTGGGCGCGCTGCTGCAGGACGTCGCCGCGCGCGTGGCCGCCGCGCTGGGGATCGCCCACCTGTCGCTGCTGGAGCGCCGTGAGGCCCGCCCGCCGCAGCGCGAGATGGCCAACGCGGTCCTGCAGGCGGCCAACGTCCGCGGCGCGTTCGGCGTCGGCGAGCCGCCGCCGCCCGGGGAGGGGATCCTGCTCGACGACCGCCGCGGGTCGGGCTGGACGCTGGCTATGGCCGGCGGGCAGCTGCGGATGGCGGGCGCGGAGCGGATCCGCCCGCTCGTGCTGGCGACGATGTTCTAGCCGCCGGAGGTGCGCGATCGGCGCTCTCGGGCAAGGTGTGAGGATCGTCCACCTGGGTTGTCCCCCCAGTGCCCGGCGGAGGCGCATGATGGCGCCATGCCCCCATCTATGCGCATTCCCGCTCGGTGCCTGCTCCTTCTCGCCTTCGCCATCAGCGCCGCTCTGACGGCCGCTGCCTCCGTGCAGGCACAGACCATCAGCGGCCCGGTGCTCAACCCGTCTCAGCTTGACGGGCGGCTCGTGTACGCCTCGCTGGACAGGACGACCGGCTCGTGGTCACTGCAGCAGCGCCGCGCCGATGGGGTCACCGCGCCGCTGCCCGTCGCCGGCTTCGCACAGGCGCCCGACGCCGACTGGGGCACGTTGCGCGACGGCACCCAGGTGCTGGTCTACAGCCGCGACGACAGCCGTGGCCGCAGCCGCCTGTTCCTCTATGACCCGGCCGCACAGCAGGAGGCGGTCATCGCCGGCTCGCACGACGACGGCCGCGAGGAGCTGCAGCCGACGCTGTGGAACGGGACGCTTGGCTTCTGGCGGCGCGATCGCGATGCCGTCGACGACGGTGAGTACCGCCTCTTCACCTTGGGCAGCGACCGGCCGTCGCGCACGGTCAAGCGGTTGCGCGCCGGCCAGTCGGTGCTCGGCGCCGATCTGAACGGCCGGGGGCTGGCCCTGACGGCGCTGTGGCGACGGGTGGGCTTCCGCGAGGTCTCGGTGCAGGTCAAGCACTACAACCAGGGGTTCCGGACCGTGCTGACCGCGGCCAGCGGGGAGCTCTCGTCCGTCTTCCTCGGCGAGCCCAGCTGGCGGGGCAACCACGTCTACTGGGCCTTCGCGCGCCGTGCGGACGCGCCGCGCCGGCAGATCGGTCGGGCCTACATCACCCAGCGTGCCACCGAGATCTCCACCGCGACCCCGCCTCGCCCGTCAGACGCCCGGGCGGACATCCTGGGCGTGGCGGCTGACAACTCCGACCCGGCCAGCCCGTTCTGGGTCAACACCTTCACGGCCGGCGAGGAGAACGAGGATCAGCAATCAGACGCCAGCCTCTATCCGCTCGCGGTGGGCGCCGTGCGCTTTCCCGAACCCGCCGTCGGGCTCTGACCCGATCGACTTCTAGTCCGGCGATGGGTCGTCGCTGTCGTCGTCGCTGTCGCTGTCGTCGTCGGCCGCCTTCACCACGAGCAGGAGGTCGTCGGCGTCCACGTGCGTTCCGACGGTGGCCACGATCTCCTCGACCACGCCGTCGGTCTCGGAGAACACCGCCGTCTCCATCTTCATCGCCTCGAGGGTGGCCAAGCGGTCGCCCACCGCCACCCGCTGGCCCGCCGCGACCGACAGCGAGACGACGATTCCGCGCATCGGCGCGGCGATGTGGCCCGGGTCATCCGCGTCGGCCTCGCGGCGGGCCGCCGGAGGCGCGAGGCTGCGGTCGCGCACCTTCACCTCGCGCGGCTGGCCGTTGAGCTCGAAGAAGATCGAGCGCAGGCCCTCGGAGTCGGGCTCGCCGACGGCCAGGAAGCGGACGATCAGGACAACGCCGTGCTCGATCTCCAGCGCGAGCTCCTCCTCCTGGCGCAGGCCCCAGAAGAAGACCGGCGTCGGCAGCACGCTGACATCGCCGTACAGACTCTGAAAGGCCGCGAACTCGGCGAACACCTGCGGGTACATGAGGTGGGAGGCCAGGTCGGTGTCGCTGACCGGGTGACCGACCTCGCCCTGCAGTTCGTCGCGCGTACCCTCGAGGTCGATCGGCGCGAGCGCCTCGCCCGGCCGCACGGTCAGGTGCTCGCCCCCCTTCAGCACCTTGCGCTGCAGCGCCTCGGGGAAGCCTCCTGGGGGCTGGCCCAGGTCGCCGTGGAAGTACTCGACGATCGACTCCGGGAAGGCGATCTCCCGCTCCGGGTCGAGCACGTCGTCGGCGCTGAGGTCGTTGGTGACCATGAGGACGGCGAGATCGCCCACCGCCTTGGAGGTCGGCGTGACCTTGATGATGTCGCCGAGCATCTGGTTGACCTCCGCATACGCCCGCGCCACCTCGCGCCATCTGCCCTCGATGCCGAGCGCCTGCGCCTGCTGGCGGAGGTTCGTGTACTGGCCGCCGGGCATCTCGTGCTCGTAGACCTCCGAGGCACCGGCTCGCATGGGGCTCTCGAACCCGGCGTAGTACGTGCGCACGGTCTCCCAGTAGGCCGCGGCCTGGGCCAGCGGCTCGCGCGGCAGGCCGGTGTCGCGCTCGGTGTTGCGCAGAGCCTCGACGATGGCTCCCAGGTTGGGCTGGGAGGTGAGGCCGCTCATGGGGTCGATCGCGCCGTCGGCCGCATCGACACCGGCCTCGGCCGCCGCGAGCACGCTGGCCGCGGCGGCGCCGCTCGTGTCGTGGGTGTGGAAGTGGATCGGGATGCCCACCTCCTCCCGCAGCGCCCGGACGAGGCGGCGAGCCGCTTCCGGCTTGCAGAGCCCGGCCATGTCCTTGATGCCGAGGACGTGCGCGCCCGCCGCCTCCAGATCGCGCCCCAGGCCGACGTAGTAGGCCAGGTCGTACTTCGACCGGGCCGGGTCGAGGATGTCGCCCGTGTAGCAGATCGCCGCCTCGCACAGGGCGCCCGACTCGATCACGGCGTCCATCGCCACGCGCATGTTCTCGACCCAGTTCAACGAGTCGAAGACGCGGAAGATGTCCACGCCGGCCTCGGCGGCCTGCGCCACGAAGAAGCGCACCACGTTGTCCGGGTAGTTCTTGTACCCGACCGCGTTGGAGGCGCGCAGCAGCATCTGCAAGGGGATGTTCGGGACCCGCTCGCGCAGCGTGGCCAGCCGGTCCCAGGGGTCCTCCTTGAGGAAGCGCATCGCCACGTCGAAGGTGGCCCCGCCCCAGCACTCCAGCGAGAGGAGCCCGGACAGCTGCCTGGCGTACACCGGGGCGATGCGGAGCAGGTCGTAGGTGCGCACGCGGGTGGCCACGAGCGACTGGTGGGCGTCGCGGAAGCTCGTGTCGGTGATCAGCAGCCGCTGCTCGTCGCGCATCCAGCGCGCGAAGCCCTCGGGGCCGAGCTCCTTCAGGAGGCCGCGCGTTCCCGGCTCCAGGTGCGAGCGAAAGGGCACGTCGGGCAGTGGCGCCGGACGGAGCGGGCCGGGGTCGGGATGCCCGCGCACCTCCGGGTTGCCGTTGACC
>JACCQW010000198.1 GCA_013813955.1 Solirubrobacterales bacterium | reverse complement strand
CGCCCACGCCGCGCCCAGGTTGACCGCCGCGCCCGCGACGCCGACCACGAGCACCACAACGCCCTCGACGTCGGGCGCCGAGCCCAGGCGCCGCACGCCCTCCAGCGCGATGACGCCCGCGAGCACGAACAGCACCGCGCCGTTGATCTGCGCCGACAGGATCTCCGCCCGGCCGAGGCCGAACGTGAAGCGCCCGCGCGGCGGCCGCGCGGCCAGCCGCGCCGCGACGAGCGCCAGGGCGATCGCCCCGGCGTCGGTGAGCATGTGCGCCGCGTCGGAGAGCAGCGCGAGCGACCCGGCCAACAGCCCGGCGACGACCTCCACGGCCATGAAGCCCGCGGTCAACGCGAGCGCGACCGTCAGCCAGCGGCGATCGCCGGCGGCCGGGTGGTGGTGATGGCCGGGGGAGTGGTGGTGGCTCGCGCCCACGGCTTCGATGCTAGGCGCTACACGTGATCCGGGGCTCGGTCCGGTCGCTCGCGCCTCAGCCCGACGGGGGCGCGGTGATGCGCTGCGGCTCGTCGAGCTCGGTCAGGTCGATGTCGAGCGCCAGGCGCACGCGGCCGACCGTGTCCTCGGTGTCCTGCGAAGCGCTGTCGGGAAGATTCGACACGTTCGCGTCGAGCTGGGCGCGCAGGCGCCCGTCGGCCTTGCCCACGAGCAGCTCGATCGTCTTCGTGGCCACCTTGGCGTCGTCGCCACCCAAGATAGTGGTCGCGCCCACCCCCCGACCGGCCCGTCGTACCGGCTGTCACAAAGTTGTTACAAAGTCCCCGCGACGAGTATGCTGGCCCCACGCCGTCCGGCTCAATGTCGGCAGCCGCGCATCTGGCGCGGCGCCTGCGTCGGTAGGGTGGCCAAGCCGCCATGCCCGATCACGAGAATCACGACCTGCCCGCCGACGACCGCGACCCCCGCAACCGGGGGCGCAGGGCTGTCCGGACACGGCCTCGGATCGCTCGCCGGCGCCGCTGTCCCGCGGCCGCACGCCGCCGGTCCCGCCCTCGTTCTCGTCGCCGGGTCCGTCTGTGTCGACGATCACCGTAGGGACCTCCGCGAGTCCTGGCGTGATCGTCACGCGCAACCTCGACGTCGTCGTCCTGGCGCTTGCGCTGCCCGTCTTCCTGCTGGCCGGCTGGCCCGTCCTGGGATGGCTCACGGCGCTCGTCGTCTGGGCCTGCTGGCGCGGCGTCGGGTTGCTCGCCGAGCGCAAGGCGCTCGCCGCCGATGATCCAAGGCAGATAGTGGGTATCACCACAGGGTCGATGATCGGACGCGGCTGGCTCATGGGCCTGACCCTCCTCGGTGCCGGCCTGGCCTTCGGGGACGACGTCGGGCTGTCCGCCGCCGTGCTGAGCGTCGCCCTCTTCACCATCTCGTTCATCTCCCGGCTCGTGGCGCGCCCGTTGCAGGGCACGCACACCCCCGCGCCATGAGCACGCGCACGAAGGTCTTCGGCTCGCTCTTCGTTCTCTTCGGCCTCACGCTGTTGATGGCCGCGCTGCTCGGCTCGGAGGGCAAGAACGACGAGTACCAGCCCCAGAACGAGTTCAAGCTCGACCCGTGGATCGCGCTGAAGCTCGGGCCGCTGGACATGTCGCTGACCAAGGCGGTCCTGTACCTGACCCTGGCCTCCGGCCTGACGATCGCGATGATGCTGTACATCGCCAACCGGATGCAGGCGCGCCCCAACCGCGTGCAGACCGCCGTCGAGACCGCCTACCTGCTCATGCGCGACAACATCACGCGCGGCAACCTCGACGACCGGATGGCCCGCAAGTGGTTCCCGTTCATCGGCGCGCTGTTTCTGTTCATCTGGTTCTCGAACCTCATCGGCTACATACCGCTGCCGACGAACACCGAGCACAAGGTGAGCATCTTCGGGACCGAGGTGCCGGCCTTCGCGCTGTACGCCGCCACGGCGAACATCTCCGTCACGCTCGTGCTGACGCTCATGGTGTGGGTGGCCTATCACGTCGAGGGCTTGCGCGCGAAGGGCCCGATCAAGTACCTCAAGAGCTGGGTGCCCGCGGGCGTGAGCGGCCCGGCCGCCGTGCCGATCTTCGGCATCGAGGTGATCTCACAGTTCGTGCGCATCATCTCGCTGAGCGTCCGGCTCTTCGCCAACATCCTCGCCGGCCACCTGCTGATCCTGTTCATGGGCGGCGGTCTGGTCGTCCTGCTCGGCTTCGCCGCGCTCGGCGTGCTGACGCTGCCGATCGCGGTCGCGTTCTTCCTCTTCGAGGTGGTCCTGATCGCCACCCTGCAGGCGTTCATCTTCGCCACCCTGACCGCCATCTACCTCGGCGGCGCAGTCGCCGAGAGTCACTGAGACAAAGGAGTCCCCGTGGACGTCACCACCATTCCGGTCCTCGCCCAGGCTGCCGAAGGGGTAACCGACGCCGGCCTGAAGGCCATCGCGCTGGGCATCGGCGCCGGCCTGGGCACCATCGGCCCCGGCATCGGCGTGGGCTTCATCTTCGGCAAGGTCATCGAGTCGGTGACCCGACAGCCCGAGATGCGCGACGAGATCACCTCGATCCAGTGGCTGGGCTTCGCCCTCACCGAGGCGATCATCTTCTACGCCTTCATCTTCGGACTCATCGCCTTCTTCCTCTAGGCCGATGATCTCTGCCCTCCCAAGCGTCGTCCCGATCCTCGCCGCCTCCGAAGGCGGCGGCGAGGCGGAGGGCGGCAACTTCCTCGTCACGCCCGAGCTGGGGCTGATGGTCTGGACCCTGCTCGCCTTCGGGATCACGCTCTACGTGCTCAACAAGTTCGCGTTCCCGAGGATCGGCGCGGCGCTGGACAAGCGCCAGCGCGCGATCGAGGACTCGATCGACACCGCCGAGCGGACGAAGACCGAGGCCGAGGAGCTGCTCGCCGAGTACCGTGAGCGCCTGAAGGAGGCCCGCGCGCAGGCCGACGAGATCGTCGCCCGCGCGCGCAAGGCGGGTGAGACGGCCGAGGCCGAGGCGCTGACCGCCGGCCGCGCCAAGCGTGAGGAGATGCTCGCGCAGACGCGCCGCGACATCGAGGCCGAGACCCGCCGCGCGATCCAGGAGATCCGCAACGAGGTCGCCGACCTCACGATCATGGCCACGGAGAAGGTCACCCGCAAGAGCCTCGACGAGGACGACCAGCGCCGGCTCGTCGAGGAGGCCCTGGGCGAGCTGGACTTCTCCCAGCTCTCGGGCGACGAGAGCGCGAGGAACTGATGGAGGAGATCGCGGAGGTCTACGGCCGCTCGCTGTTCGAGGTGGCCAAGGACCAGGGGAAGATCGACGAGGTGCGCGAGCAGCTCGGCGAGTTCGCCGAGGCCCTGCAGGAAAACCATGACCTGGCCGTCTTCTTCTTCTCGCCGTACTTCTCCACCCCCGAGAAGAAGGACGGGCTCGCGCGCGCCGTCGAGGGTGCGGAGGAGACGCTGGTCAACTTCCTGCACCTGCTGATCGAAAAGCACCGGATGCCCGCGATCTTCCGGATCCGCCGCTTCTACGACGGCCTGTGGGAGCGCGAGAACAAGGTCCTGCCCGTGCAGATCACGAGCGCGACCAAGCTCGACGAGGCCACGGTCAGCGGCATCGGCGATCGCATCGGCGAGCAGACGGGCCAGCGGGTGCAGCTCACCGCCACGGTGGAGCCGGCGATCCTCGGCGGCATCGTCCTGCGGGTGGGCAACTCGATCCTCGACGCCTCGATCCGCAACCGCCTGGACAACCTGCGAAAGCAAGTCGCTCGGGGCTCCGCCTGAGCCTCGAGACATCAAGGAGCTGAAACGACCTCCATGCAGATCAAGCCCGACGAAATCACCTCCATCCTCAAGAGCCGCATCGAGGGCCTCGATGCGGGCTCGGCCGAGCTGACCGAGGTCGGCACCGTCCTGTCGGTCGGCGACGGCATCGCCCGCGTGCACGGCCTCGAGAACTGCATGTCGTTCGAGATGCTCGAGCTGCCCGGCGACGTCACCGGCCTGGCGCTGAACCTCGAGTCCGACAACGTCGGGGTCGTGCTCTTCGGCGACTGGGACAAGATCGTCGAGGGCGACACCGTCAAGCGCACCGGCAAGCTGCTGGAGATCCCGGTGGGCGAGGCCATGCTCGGGCGCATCGTCGACCCGCTTGGCAACCCGCTGGACGGCAAGGGCGACATCGCCACCGACACGACGCGCCCCGCCGAGTTCAAGGCTCCCGGGGTGGTGCAGCGCCAGCCGGTGGTCGAGCCGATGCAGACCGGCCTGAAGGCGATCGACTCGATGATCCCGATCGGCCGCGGCCAGCGTGAGCTGATCATCGGCGACCGCCAGACCGGCAAGACCGCGATCGCGATCGACACGATCATCAACAACAAGGACTCCGGGCTGATCTCGGTCTACGTCGCGATCGGCCAGCGGATGGCGACCGTCGTCGCGCTCGCCGAGACGCTGTCGGAGGCCGGCGCGATGGAGAACACGATCATCGTGGCCGCCGCCGCCGACGAGGCCGCGCCGGTCAAGTTCCTGGCCCCCTATGCGGGCTGCGCGATGGCCGAGCACTTCCTCTACGAGGGCAAGGCCGCGCTGTGCGTCTACGACGACCTCACCAAGCACGCGTTCGCCTACCGCCAGATGTCGCTGCTGCTGCGCCGCCCGCCCGGTCGCGAGGCCTACCCGGGCGACGTCTTCTACCTGCACAGCCGCCTGCTCGAGCGCGCCGTCAAGCTCAACGACGACCTCGACGGCGGGTCGTTGACCGCGCTGCCGATCATCGAGACGCAGGCCGGCGACGTGTCGGCCTACATCCCGACGAACGTCATCTCGATCACCGACGGGCAGATCTTCCTCGAGCCCAAGCTGTTCTTCTCCGGCGTGCGCCC
>JACCQW010000445.1 GCA_013813955.1 Solirubrobacterales bacterium | reverse complement strand
GTGGGCGCCGGTACTCGCGGGCGCCGGGCTGGCCGGCGTGCCGAGCCTCGTCGGCGTCGCGGTCGGCGTGCACTGGCCGGGCGCCGTCGTGGGCGTCGTGCTGTTCGGGCTGTGGTGCGCGCGCCTGGCGCGCGACCGGGGCCTGACGGCCGAGGCGATCTGACCGTGGCGCGAACGCCATCTCATCCAAGACGGGGCGGTGCGTTGCACCTAGCCTCCCGCGCGAGTGCCCTCCCAAAGGACATCCCATGACCGGTGAGCCGACCTTCTTCGAGCTCGGCGTCGGCGACACGACGCGCGCACGGATGTTCTACGGCGAGCTGTTGGGCTGGGAGTTCGAGCCCGTCGGCGCCTCGGACGCTCGGCGATCTCCACGCCGGGCCTGCCCGGCGGGCTGCACGGCGGGGACGCCGGCGCGAGCCCCTGTGTGTTCGTCGCGGTCGACGACGTCGACGCCGCGATGACCCGTGTGCGCGAGCTCGGGGGCGAGGCCCACGAGCTCGGCCCCGATGCCGCCGCCGACATGCGGGAGCGCTTCGGCCGTTTCGCCCTCTGCCGCGACGACCAGGGCTCGAGCTTCGGGCTGCATCAGCGTCCGTAGACTCTCGGGCACCACGCCCCCATGGTGTAGTGGTCAGCACGCCAGCTTTTCACGCTGGTAGCGGGGGTTCGACTCCCCCTGGGGGTATGCCAAGCCGTCCGAGGCGTATGCAAACATATGTTCGTGAAGATCGCGGAACGTGAGGAGGCGCGTCGTCTTAGGGCCGAGGAAGGTCTCGGGATGAAGGTGATCGCGGCCAAGCTCGGCGTGTCGGTGTCATCGGTGAGCCTCTGGACCCGCGACATCCTGCTCTCGCCGGCACAGCTGAAGCGGCTCGAGGATGCGAACCCGATCTTCAATCCTCGTCTCCGAGGCCGGCACAGGCGGCGCGAGACGTGTCGGCAGGTTCGCCTGACGGCCCAAGAGCACGGGCGCGAGATGGCTCGTCAGGGCGACCCGCTTCATCAGCAGGGCTGCATGCTCTACTGGGCGGAGGGAACGAAGTCCCGCAACAGCGCGAAGCTGACGAACTCCGATCCTGATCTTCTCGTCGTCTTCCGGCGATTTCTGACGCAGTGCTTCTCCGTCGAGCGCGAGCGCCTGTGCCTAAACGTCAACTGCTTTCTCAACAACGGTCTCAGCTTGGCCGAGATCGAGGCCTGGTGGCTATCACGGCTCGGACTGTCGGTGACATGCCTGCGCGGCGCCGCCATCAATCGTCCGTCGAGAGCGAGTCGCGCTCGTCGGAACACGCTGCTCTACGGCACGGCGTGCGTCAGCCTGAACTCCACGTTCGTCGTTCAGAGCATCTTCGGCGCCATCCAGGAGTACGGAGGCTTCGAGCGGCCCGACTGGCTGGACTGCGAGCCCAGGAGCCGACATCAGGAGGCGGACGCCGTAAGCTCGCGTCCGTGAGGGCCGTTAGCTCAATCGGTAGAGCAAGGGACTTCGGTATGGAGCGCCAGTCGGGAGACCGCTGGTTTGTCGGCAGCTGTTTGCTGGGACCCCCTGAGAGCCTGAGGTACCCATCGTGGTGACAATCCTCAGGATTGGGCAATCAGCAGGCAACCCCGTTCGGGAGAGCCCTCAGAGGCCATACGCTGCCCACCCTAACGCGCAGTGGCGAGGGTGAAGAGATGGTCCAGACCGCAACGCCCCGCGGGGCGGCCGGTGAGAGCCGGTGCGGCAGGTTAATCCCTAGGTTCTGGGTTCGAGTCCCAGGCGGCCCACTCGACACTCAGCTCGCGCGGCGCCGACGGCTGAGGCGGTCGAGCTCGGAGAGCAGGAGGTCGATCGAGCGTTCGAGCTGACGCAGCGAGGCGTCGTCCACGCGGGTGACGCCGGTCTCGCGGTTCAGCCAGGCGTTGATCTCACGGTGCGAGCGGCCGTCGAGCCCGCGCAGGGTCGACACGAGGCCGTGGCGCTTGTCGCGCAGGCGGGCGCGGCGCTCGAACACCGGGACGTCGCCGGGTTCGCCGGGTCCGCCGGGTTCGGAGACGGCGGGCGGGCCGGCGAAGCTGATCGCTCCCGAGGGCGGCGTGGGCGCCGGGGGCCCGCCGCCGAAGAGCGCGAGCTGAGGGGCGACGTCGGCGTCCAGGGGGACGAACGGTGCGCTCTCGCCGACCTCGCTGCGCCGGCGCTCCTGCAGCTCGTCCAGCGCGTCGGGCGCCGCCTCGGCGGGCGGGTGCAGGACGTGGCGCAGCTCCTCCTCGACGTCGGCCGCCAGCTCGCGCAGCAGCCGATCGGCGGGCAGGAACAGGTGGCTGTGCTCCCTCGGGTGACCGGCTCGCGTGCGCACGAAGCGCCCGACGATCTGGCGGAAGATCAGCGGCGTCTTGGCCGCCGTCGCGTAGACCCCGACGCGCAGGCGCGGGATGTCCACGCCCTCGGAGACCATGTTCACGGCCACGAGCCAGCGCTCGCGGCTCTCGCGGAAGGCGCGCAGCTTCTCGGCCGCACGCGCCTCGGTGTGCAGCACGACGACCGGGGAGCGGCCCGTGACCTCCTTCAGCGCGCCCGCCACCCGGCGGGCGTGCTCGCCGTCGGCGGCGACGACCAGCCCGCCCGCGTCGCGGTGGCCGTCGGCGCGCACCTCCTCCAGGCGCTCGTGCGCGGCGCGCAGGATCCGCGGCAGCCCGTCGGCCAGATCGGTGGAGATCGCCGTGCGGTAGCGGCGGCCGGCTTCGCGCGCCGTCAGCACGGTGTCGAAGGAGGACTCGATCACGTCGTCGCCGGACTGCCAGGACAGCGTCCCGTCGTAGGGGATGAAGGCGACCGGCCGGCAGATCCCGTCGCGGACGGCGTCGGCGTAGGAGTAGGAGACGTCCGGCTCGGCGACCCCGTCCTCGTAGCGCACGCCCGGGATCGGCGTCTGGTCGGAGCGAAACGGCGTCCCGGAGAGCAGCAGCCAGCGCCCGGTGGCGGCGAACGCGCGGGCGAAGCCCTCCCCCCATGCGAGCTCCTCGCCGAGGTGGTGGGCCTCGTCGGCGATGACCAGCGTCCGGTCGGTGCACTGCGGCGCCCAGCGCGCGGCCGACGCGGCCACCCGGGCGTAGGTCACCACGACGCCGTCGAAGTCCGACGGCGGGCGCAGCTCGGCCG
>JACCQW010000170.1 GCA_013813955.1 Solirubrobacterales bacterium | reverse complement strand
GCTCGCGGCCCACCTCCAGCAGCGCGGCGTGCTCGTCGGCCAGCGCGGGCGGAGGGCGCAGCGCGGCGATCCTGCGGCGGTAGGCGCGCTCGACCTCTAGGTTGGCCTCCAGGTACACCGCGAGCGCCCGCGCCGTGGGGCCGGTGGGCGCGGCCACGGCGTCGCGGTCGAAGCGGACGTTCTGGCACTCGGCCGACAGCGCCGAGCGGAAGGCCTCGGCGGGATCGAGCATGGGCTCCGCGCGGTCCTCGCTGCCGCCGCACGCGCCGAGCAGCAGCGCCATCGCCAGGATCTGCGCTCCCCGGGCGGGCCGCATCCGCTGACCCTGAGAGCTACCGGACGGCGCGCGGGTCGAGCAGCGGTGTCAGGCGCGCCTCGATCTCGGCACGCCGATCCTCCAGGAAGGGCGGGAGGATCAGCTTGGACCCGAGCTCCTGCAGCGGCGCGTCGATGGTGAAGCCGGGCGCGTCGTCGGCGATCTCGAAGAGCACGCCGGACGGCTCGCGGAAGTAGATCGAGTGGAAGTAGTGACGGTCGATGATGCCCGAGGTGCCCACGCCGGCCGCGGTGAGGTGCTCCTGCCAGCGCGGGTGCTCGGCGGCGCTGGTGCCCCAGGCGACGTGGTGCACGGTGCCCGCGGACTGCCGGCCGGGCTCGGCGGGGGCGGGCTCGTAGGCGATCGTGGCGCCGCGGCGCTCGCCGCGCAGCTCCCAGGTGCTCTCGCCCGCGCTGCTCGCGCCGAGCACCCGCTCGAGCAGCGCCTGACTGCCGGTGGGTTCGGCCGCGTAGGCGCGGACGCCGTCGAAGCCCTGCAGCGCGTGCTCGCCTGGGATGTCCGGGTGCACGGCCTCCAGCGCCTCATCGGGTCCGCTGACCACGGCGAGCTCGTGGCCCAGCCCCTCGGGGTCGGCGAAGCGCAGGCGCTGGCCGTCGAGGGGCTCGGCATGGAGCCCCTCGGCGGCCAGGCGATCGGCCCAGAAGTCCAGCGCGGCGGGCGCCCCCACCCGCCAGACGATGCGGTGCACCATCCCGGCTCCGTCGCGGCCCGCGATCGCGCCGGGGTACTCGAAGAACGTCAGCTCCGAGCCCGCGCGGGCGGACTCGTCGGCGTAGAAGAGGTGGTAGACGCCGGGATCGTCCTGGTTGACGGTCTTGGCCACCAGCCGCAGCCCCATGACGCGGGTGTAGAAGTCGACGTTGCCCGGGGCGTCGCCGGTGATCGCCGTGACGTGGTGGATGCCCTCGAGCCGCACGGGCTCAGCCCCGCTCCGCGAACGCCTTGAGCTCGCCGGGCCGCGACTCGACGAGCATGCGCCTGATCGTCCCCTCCACGGGTCCCCGGATGAGCATCCCGAGCATCCGCCCCGGGTCGCCGTCGAGCGCGTACTTCACGCGCGTGCGGCCGTCGCCGAGGTCCTCGAGCTCCCACGATCCCACCAGCGACTTCAGGTCGCCCTTCTCCTGCGTCCACTCCAGGCGGACCGGCGGCTCGTAGCGGAAGCGCACGTGGGTCTTGATCGTGCGCACCTTGGCGTCGCTCTCGGTCTCGCACAGGGTGGCGCGGCCCTCGTCGTCGCGTTCGAGCGGGCGAACGGCCTCGAGGCCGCCCTGCCACTCAGGCGCGAGCTCGACGTCCTGGACGATCTCCCATACGCGCTGCAGTGGCGCGTCGATGTCGGCGGTGGCAGTCCCGGTCATGGCTCCCATGACCGGGACGCTACACGGACGTAGCGCCCCGGTCAGCGGGACGCTCTACCCGTCCGCCTCAGCGCCTGCGCGGGCGCTTGACCCTGAAGGTCTTCGAGACCGTGCTCATGGAGGTCAGGTACGTCCTCGCGGACATCCGCACCGCGCCGCCCTTCGTGCGCAGGCGCTTGGCCGCCGTGCTCGTGAGCCTCATCTTCACCGTCTGCGACGTGTTGCGCAGCAGCAGGGCCCACTTGCCCTTCGCAGCGCGCTTGCCGGCCACCTGTGCGTTGACCTTGACCAGGCAGCCCTTGGGCGCCGCAGCGGGGCAGGTCAGGCGCAGCTTGGCGACGCGGCGCGTCTTGGAGACGCTGATGCGGGAGATCCGCGCGCGGTAGCGGGTGTTCGCAGGCGCGCCGGGGCGCGGTGCGAAGCTCGGAGGCGCGGTGCGCGCGGGCGGGGTGACCGCGGCGGGCGGCGCGGTGCCTGGG
>JACCQW010000169.1 GCA_013813955.1 Solirubrobacterales bacterium | reverse complement strand
CCCACCCCCACCAGCGCATCTCACGGCTCAACGAGACCTCGCAGTCCCTCGAGCGCCTCGTCGAGCTGACCCTTCGTCGCGCCGCGCACCATGAACGAGCCGAACGCGGCCAGGCCCCTCAGCTTCTGGCGCAGGGAGATCGTCACCTTCGTGTCGCTGCCCCGCGCCTCCAGGCGCACCTCGGTCCGCGCCTCGGCCAGGATGCGCTCGAACGGCGTGTTGACGAGCTCCTGCGTCCAGCTGCGCACCTGGGGCCTCGAGGACTCCAGCACGCGGAAGTCCGCGCGCACCGTCTTGCCCTTCGAGGTCAGGAGCACCTGCGTGAAGCCCTTCGCGTCCACGCCCTCCATCCGGCTGACGCGCGGCCACCAGCGCGGCATGTGGTGCGCATCGCCGACGATGTCCCACAGGGCCTCGGGCGTGGCGGCGAAGGTCTTCGAGCGGCGGGTGGTGGGCACCGCGCTACTGCTCGTCGTAGGTCAGCAGCGCGTGCACCGGGTAGGGCTCCAGGCGCGCGCGGCCCCCGAGGAACACGAGCTCGATGACGAACGCGCAGCCGACGACCTCGCCGCCGAGCTGCTCGACGAGCTCGCACAGCGCCCTGGCGGTTCCGCCGGTGGCCAGCAGGTCGTCGTGGACAAGCACCCGTGCGCCGGAGGCGACCGCGTCGCAGTGCAGCTCCAGCGCGTCGGTTCCGTACTCGAGCAGGTACTCGGCACGCACGGTGTCGTAGGGCAGCTTGCCCGGCTTGCGGGCCAGGACGAACCCGGCGCCCAGCTCACGCGCGAGCGCGGGCCCGAGCAGGAACCCGCGCGCCTCGGCGGCGATCACGACGTCGGGGCGCAGGTCGCGCGCGACGTCGGCCAGTGCCCGCACCGTCCCGTCCAGCGCGGTGGCGTCGGCCATCAGCGGCGTGATGTCCTTGAAGACGATCCCCGGCCGCGGGAAGTCCCGGATGTCGCGGATGAAGGGCTCCAGCTGCGCGGCCGCGGGCATGACCGGTCAGCCGGCGATCTTGCGCAGGTCGCGGATGAGCAGCAGGTGCTTGAGGTGCGAGGCGACCGCGGCGAGGTTCTCCAGCGCCTCGAGGGCCTCCTTGCGGCGGTCGGGATTGCGCGAGCGCAGGGCCGGGGCGAGGATCTGCTGCAGCAGCGCGGACTCGCGGTCGGCGGAGGAGCGGAACACGCGCAGGTTGCGCCCGCCCACGCCGTAGCGCGCGAGCTCGGTGACCGCCCGCACGATCTCGCGCTCCGTCTCGTCGTAGTAGCGCAGGCCCGCGCGCACCTCGCCCTTGATGACGCCGAAGTCCTCGAGCTCGCCGACGAGCTTGGGGTCGGCGCGCGTGTCCTCCAGCACGTCGTCGAGCGAGTACAGAGCGCCGCGATCCTGTACTGAGACGCTGGCGCGGCGCTTGCGGACCCCGCCTGCGCGCGAGCCCGGGCCCGCGCCCGTCCCGCCGTCCGACGCGACCTGGGCCTCGTCGTCGGACGCCCGGCCGGAGGCCAGCTCCTGGCGGATGACGCGCAGCGGCAGGAACTCGTCGCGCTGCAGGCGCAGGATCGTGCGTAGCCGCGCGACGTCGGACGGTGAGTACAGGCGATAGCCGCCCGGCGTGCGCCGCGGGTTGAGCAGCTTCTGGTCCTCGAGGTAGCGGATCTTCGAGATCGAGATGTCCGGGAACTCCTGCGCCAGCCCCTTGCAGACCGCGCCGATGGTCATCGCCTTCTCGGGGCGCCCGGCGTCCGGCTCCGACGCCTCGTGGACGGTCGTGGCCTCGGCGGCCATCAGCGCGAGAGGAACGTGAGCTTGTACTTGCCGACCTGCAGCTCGTCGCCGTCCTCGAGGTGGTGGGTCTCGATGCGGTGGCGGTTGACGTAGGTGCCGTTCAGCGAGCCGAGGTCGTCGAGGTGCCAGTCCCCGCCGCGGCGCACGATCAGCGCGTGGTCGCGCGAGACGGTCACGTCGTCGAGGAACACCTCGGACTCCGGGCGGCGGCCGATGCTCACGCGCTCGCCCTCCAGCGGAAAGCTCTCGCCGACGCGGCCGCCTCCGGAGCGGATGACGAGCGCGCCGCCCTGGGCGACGACCGCGTCGAGCTCCACGGGGATCAGCTCACCGGTCTCCCCGATGCGGTAGGTCGCGGTCGACGGGTCCTTGGCCACCTCGGTCGGCGGAGCGAGGAACCCGCCGCACTTCTGGCAGTAGTTGGCGCCCTCCGCGTTGGCGAACGCGCACTCGGGGCAGTGGTGGGCCATCACTCCTGGCCGGAGCGACCGGCGAGGATGTCGCTCAGGCGCTCCACGTCGGCGCCCGAGATCACGTCCTCACCGGTCTCGTGCTTCTTGCGCAGGCGGTTGACGAGCTCCGCGCGCAGAATGTCGATCTTGCCGTGCAGGATCCGCCGCTGGTAGGAGACCTCGACCTCCTCCTCGGTGAGCTGCTGGATGAGGTTCTTGAGCTCTTGATCGGACAGCGAGCCGAGATCGGGGAAGGTCTCCATCACGGGCGGTCTCCTCTGGCGGGCGGGTGGGCGCGGCCGCGCGAGCCGCGGCGGCGCGAGCATATCAGCGGATTCCTCCCCTTCGAGCTGAGCTTGAGAGTCTGCGGGCTAATCCCCTCGTCGTTGCCAGCGGATTCGGAAGCTGTCGCGGCTCCACCACCCCTTTAGAGCATCGCGGACCGATTGAGCCCGGGAAGAGGAGGGCATCATCAATCGTCGGCCGGGAAGCGGGAGCGCGAGCCGAGCCACCTCACCGGCGTCGCCGGATTGCGTGACAACCGCCTCCACGGCATCGCTCGCGGCCAAGCACGCGAGCCACATGATCTCGTTCTGGGCCAAGTCGATGGGGGGTGCATTACCGTCATCCACTAGCACGTTGGTGCCCTCGGGATGCTTCCATCCAGCGAGGAAGATCAGATCTCCCACGCCAAGGAAGTGCCCACAGCCCCCCTCGCTCGCCGAGAAGCCGCCGTCAGGCTCCTCGCTCCGTTCAGTCCACTCCCATGCGCGACCCCGGACACGCACGCTCACCTGGGAGTTCATCACCGTCATCGAAAGCGGCTTGAGGGGTTCGGTAGACATAAGATCGCCGACCTCAGCAGTTCTTCAAGTGGAGCCGGCCCCGCTGATAGCCGGACCCTCTGCCGCGCTGGCTCCCACGCGAGATCCCCACGAAAAGGTGTGTCCTGTACTTATGGTCCCCGCTCTGACAGACGGGGCCATGGGTAACCAGCGGCGTGACCTTAGCGAAATATGACCGCTGCGGACCACACGAGAAGTCTTTGTAGAAGCTGAAGAACCCGACCCCGAATGTCTTCACGGCCATACAGACGGTGACATCAATAAAAGCAGGGCGCACACAACGCACCCGGCCCCGGCCAATCACAAATGGGTTGGAGAACCTGGCAGGGGCAGCGTAGCCAAAACAGTCACTCGGAAGCCCTCCCGCGAGCTCTGCGGTTTGCTGATCCTCGCTTCCAAGGAACTGTGCCGAACCTTCCGGGTCGGCGGCATCCGGATCCTCCCATTCCAGGGGCGATGTCATGCCTTCAGGCTCCGACGGCGGCGAGCTGTCCGACGACTCGACTGTGGTGACCGGCCCATCCTCCTCGTTTGCGAAGAAACCAGTCGACAACTCATCGGGCTGCTCACCCGTGTCGGATTGATCAGGAAGGCTGTTCGGATCAGCAGCCATCCCGGCTTCATACAAGCACTCGGCCATGTCCACACAACCGGCTGCCTCAGGAATTGAGGAGAACGGAATCGTCGTGAGTACGCACGTCAGCGTCGTTGTTCCCCGTCCGCCGCAGCCCGGCCCCACGGTGTCCCATGACGCCCCGATGTTGGAAGGCAAAGTCAGGCGAATGACGGTCCGTACCCTCTCGAGCTGTTCGTCGCGTTCTCGCGTGAAATACCCGCCGGAATGCCCGGTTCCGTCGGCTGTTTGGAAGGGCCCGAACGGCGGAGCTTGCGCGAGAATCCCTTCCGTCAAGCCGTCGAGTAGTTGAGTGTTGATCTCGATGGTGACATTCGCACTGGTACAGGCGACCCCTCCAGCGTAGCTGATGAGCATATCCTCACCTTGAAGGTATCGGGGCGTACCTGAGAAGTTGGCGTAAGTAGCAGAAGGCGCGCTTGTTGCCGTTGAATATGTACTTGCCGCTAGCCAGCCTCGCATCGATGGCGACGCCGGCCCCCAGACCTGGTTGCGCTGTGCCGTGATGCGCCGCAGCTGGAGCCGCTGCCATGAGGGTCAACGCAGCGACTAGCGCGCACCGTCGGATGCGGACGCCGAGATCACGTGTAACCAGTGCGACGACGGGCATGTCGATTCCTTTCGATTCCGAGAGCCGCGGCACGGCTCTCTGAATCGATAGGTAACGACCAGTCCGACGCAAACCTTTAGTCGGCTTGCTGACGAAGATGAATCTGGTGCGTTGGCGGCTTCGCCGGTTCTGGGACCACGGCCGCGATCGCCGACTCGACGCTCGTTGCCCGAGCGAGCAGAACGTCGCCTCCTACGCTTCCACCGCCACCTGGTCGCGCAAGGGTCCACGGCTACCGTCCTTGGCCGGTGCGCCGACCGGCCACCCTCGGGCCGCGGGGCCCAGGGCGCGGCGATTGCCGCGCCCTGGGCGCTCTGGGGGCTGTGCGAATGCTCGGCCTGGACACCCGCCGTCCGCTCGTCGCCGCGATGGCGTTCACGCCGTAAGCCACCGGCTCGACGCGGCGGGCGCGCGAGCTGCTACCCGGCCGGTTCCTGGGGGCCGGCCCGGGCGGGGCGGGATCGGGGCTGATGGCGCGGCGCTCGCTGCGGCCCGTTCGCGCCATGACGGGTCCGGGCGCCGACCAGCCCGAGGCGACGCTGCGGCTGCCCGGAGGGGTGCTGCTGCGTTTCAAGGGCGACCCATCCGGTGCCGCCCACGTTCGGCCCGCGGGTGCGCGCATGGCGCCGTGCGCTGCGCGAGCTGCCGGGCCCCGCCGCCGACGGCGTGGCACACGTGCTGCTGGGCGACTTCAACGGGACGCTTGACAACCCCGACATCCGCCGGCTCCTGGACCGTGGCTACCACGACGCCGCCGACGCGACCGGCGACGGCCTGAGGGCGACGTGGCCGGTCGGCAGATCGCTCCCGCCGATCACCATCGACCACGTCCTGCTGCCCCCGGCGATCGAGGTCCGGCGGGTCGCCATCCGCGAGCTGCCCGGAACAGACCACCGGGCCGTGATCGCCGAGCTCGTGCTGCCCGGCTGAGCGCCCCGCCACGTGGTGGGGCGACGCTCCACCCAGGGTGGGTTCCGCGCGGTCGGGTCGTGGCCGAAGCTATGGCCAACCTCCCATCCCTCCCCAGGAGCCCGACCATGTCCCACATGAACATCACCATCGCCGCCGCTCTGACGACCCTCGCCATCGCCGGCGCCGGTCCCGCAGCGGCCGACTCCCCGCTCGCCGCCGACCCATCCGCACAGAACGTCACCGCCTACGCGTCCACCGCCGCGTGGTCTCGCAAGGGCCCCGACGGCTACCACCTGGTGGTGGCCCAGAACGGCAGCGTCGTCGACGCCCCGGTGCCGGTCGCCGCGCGACCCTATGACCCCGACCTGGGCCCGACGGCGGCCAACGGCCGCACGATCGTCTATGCCCGCGGCGGCGACCTGTACCGATATGACGTCGGCGCGCCGGCCGAGCGCAAGCTCACCGCCCTGTCGAGCTCGGCCAAGGAGACCGCCCCGTCCTTCTTCAAGGACAAGATCGTCTTCAGCCGCATCGACGGCCCGCGCCGGGGCCTGTACCTGGCGCGGCCCGACCGGCCGCTGACCCGCGTGTTCCGCACCGTCGCGGCGGAGACCGACGTCGCCGAGACGCGCGTCATCGGCCGCTTCGGCGAGGGCGCCCGCTCGATCATCCGCGTCATGAACCTCCCGGCCACCGACGTGCGCATCGTCGCGCGGGCGAAGACCGGGCAGCGGATGGCCGGCCCGACCCTGACCCGCTTCAACGGCTTCTGGCTGCGGGTCGGCCGGACCCGGTCGGCGGTCGAGACCGTCGGAGTCAACGCCCACCGCGGCCTGGCGGTCCTGACCGCGGACCGCCAGCTCGCCGGGCAGGTCGACTCGCTGGCCACCTTCAGGATCCCCACGCTCTACACGAGCGCGAGCGGCGTGCAGCGCATCGATCCGAAGCTGCGCTTCTCCCGCTGAGCGACCGCTCCCGCCGCCGGCGCTCCGCGAATCCCGCGGGGCGCCGGCGTCGCCGACTTTCGCAGACCGCCAAGATGTGGCGCAGATGACGGCGGCTCCACGCAACCTCGTCAACCTCAAGTCGGTCGGCAAGGACTACGGGAGCCGGTCCGTGCTGCGCGACGTCACGGTGGGCGTCGCGGAGGGCGAGCGCATCGGAGTCGTCGGGCGCAACGGCGGCGGCAAGTCCACGCTGCTGCGCATCATCGCCGGCGTGCAGACGCCCGACGAGGGTGCCGTCACGCGCGCCGGAGGGCTCGACGTGGCGATGATCGGCCAGTCCGACGAGCTGGACGCGGCCCGGACGATCCGCCACCAACTCGTCGGCGGGCGTGCCGACCACGAGTGGGCCGGCGACAGCGCGTTCCGCGCGGTGCTGGAGGGGCTCCTCGGCGGCGTTGCACTGCGCCGCTTCCCGGACGGACTCGAGACGGCCATCGCACCGCTGTCAGGCGGCGAACGGCGGCGCATCGCCCTCGCGCGCCTGCTCCTGGACCGCTCCGACCTGCTTCTGCTCGACGAGCCGACCAACCATCTGGACGTCGAGGCGATCGACTGGCTGGCCCGCCACCTGGCCGCACGCCGGGGCGCGACGATCGTGATCACCCACGACCGCTGGTTCCTGGACGCCGTCTGCACCTCCACGTGGGAGGTCGCCGACGGCGTGGTGCACGCATACGAGGGCGGCTATGCGGCGTACGTCCTCGCCCGCGCCGAGCGCGACCGCGTCGAGTCCGCACGCGAGGACCGTCGCCGCCAGCTTCTGCGCAAGGAGCTCGCGTGGCTGCGCCGCGGCCCGCCGGCGCGCACGGCGAAGCCCAGGTTCCGCATCGACGCGGCCAACGCGCTGATCGCCGACGAGCCCGAGGTGCGCGACGGCGTCGAGCTCCTGCGCTTCGCGGCCGCGCGGCTGGGCGACAGGGTCCTGGATGCGGTCGGCGTGTCGGTGGCCTTCGGCGAGAAGGTGCTCCTGCACGAGGCCACCTGGCGCCTGGGACCGGGCGCTCGTGTCGCGCTGGTCGGCGTCAACGGGTCGGGCAAGACCACGCTGCTGGACCTCCTGGCCGGCGAGCTTCAGCCGGGGTCGGGCGCCGTCGAGCGGGGCGCGACCGTCCGGCTCGCCCATCTGACACAGGACACGGCCGAGATTCCCGGCCACCTGCGAGTGCTCGAATCGCTCGAGGAGGTCCGCGGGCGCACGGTCCTCAGCGACGGCCGGGAGGTCACCGCCGGGATGCTCTGCGAGCGCTTCGGCTTCCGCGGGGACCGGGCGCGCACGCTCGTGCGCGATCTCTCCGGCGGCGAGCGGCGGCGGCTGCAGCTCATGCGCCTGCTGATGGACGAACCGAACGTCCTGCTGCTCGACGAGCCGACGAACGACCTCGACATCGACACCCTCACCGCGCTCGAGGACCTCCTCGACGCCTGGCCCGGGACGCTCGTCGTCGTCAGCCACGACCGCTACTTCGTGGAGCGCGTGTGCGACGACGTGCATGCGCTGACGGGGGACGGCACGATCCGCCACCTCCCCGGCGGGGTCGAGCAGTACGTCGAGCTTCGTCGCGCGGCCTGCGAGGCGGACGCGGCGCCGGTGCGCCGG
>JACCQW010000119.1 GCA_013813955.1 Solirubrobacterales bacterium | reverse complement strand
GTCGAGATCCGCGGGCGCACCGTGCCCGCGCCGGCGGTGCCGCGGCTGGTCGAGGTCGACCGCCGCCGCCCATCGCGCCGCCCGATCGAGCGCGTGGGCGCGCGACCCGAGCGCATGGCCATGTGGGCGCTCGTGATGGGGATCTTCCTGATCCTCGTCGCCTACGGCACCGCCTGACGCGTCAACCGCGCCACGTTTCGCCGGCGTTCAGGCTCAGCTGAGCCTGCGCTTAGTCCCGTGCGTACAACAGGTGAAGGCCCTTGTGAGGGCACGGCTCGCGGCGTACACTTACCCGACGTAAGTAACAAGCCGGAACTGAAGCACCGGCACGGACGCCGATCCACCATCCGCCAGAAGGCCCCCCATGAAGACACCGATGAGCAGGTTCCAGATCCACGACGACCTCACCGCCCCCGAGGGCTCCGTGCTCGTGCTGCGCGGCGCCCTGGCCACCGGCGGCCAGCTGCCGAACTTCCTCGGCGTGCTCGCCGGCTCGCCCGCGGCCCTGCGCGGCTACGCGCGGTTGCGCTCCGAGCTGCGCCGCGGGGCGCTGGACGTGCCGACGCTCGAGCGCATCGCGCTCGCCGTCGCTGAGCATCACGGATCCGAGCCGGGCCTCGCCCTGCACGGGCGCTCCGCGCGCCAGGCCGGGCTGTCGCTCGACGAGGTCGCGCTCGCCCGTGAGTTCGACTCCGGCGACGCGCGTGAGGCGACGCTGCTGCGCTACCTGAAGGCGACTGTACGCGGCCCCGGGCGCCCGGCCATGCACCTCCACGAGGAGGCGCGCGAGGCCGGCTGGTCGGACGAGCAGATCCTCGAGGCGATCGCCTACGTGGCCCTCGAGACCTTCACCGCGATGGTCAACGTGGCCGGCGAGGTGCCGGTCGACGGGTCGGCCGAGGACTCCCGCACGCTGAAGGCAGCGTAGCCTTGCTGCGATGAGCACGGAGGGGCGCAGGCCGGGCGAGGACGCACCCTCGTCCTGCTGTCCCCTCTACCACGAGGCCGTCGAGCTGATCGGCCGCCGCTGGACCGGTGCGATCGTCGAGGTCCTCATCGCGGGCGGGTCCCTGCGCTTCGGCCAGATCGCCGACGCGGTGCCCGAGCTCTCCGATCGGTTGCTGTCGGAGCGCATGAAGGAGCTCGAGGCGCGCGGTGTGGTCCAGCGCACCGTGAATCCCCCCCCGCCGGCCCACCCCGTGCGCGTCGAGTACGCCCTCACCGAGATGGGGCGGGGCCTGGAGCCGGCGGTGCGCGAGCTCGAGCGGTGGGCCCGCCGCTGGCTCGCCCGCGCGAAGTAGTCTCCGCGGCCGTGGCCGTCGACCTGCCCCAGCCGAAGACCGCCGACGACGTCAAGGCGCTCGTCGCCGAGCGCGACATCCGCTTCATCCGCCTCTGGTTCACCGACATCCTGGGCCGGCTGAAGTCCTTCTCGATCAACCGCGACGAGCTCGACGACGCCTTCGAGGGCGGCATGGGCTTCGACGGCTCGTCGATCACGGGCTTCAACGCGATCGAGGAGTCCGACATGCTCGCCGTGCCGGACCCGTCGACGTTCGCGGTGCTGCCGTGGCGCCCGGAGGAGCAGGGCGTCGCGCGGCTGATCTGTGACATACAGACTCCGGAGCGCACCCCCTACGAGGGTGACCCCCGCCACGTCCTGCGCCGCGCGCTGCAGCGCGCCACCACCATGGGCTTCGACACCTTCAACGTCGGCCCCGAGCTCGAGTACTACCTCTTCCGCGACAAGGGCGGCACCGAGGTCCTCGACGAGGGCGGCTATTTTGATCTCACGACGCTGGACGCGGGCTCCGACGTGCGCCGCGAGACCGTCCTGGCCCTGGAGCGGCTCGGCATCCACGTCGAGTACACCCATCACGAGGTGGGTCCGTCACAGCACGAGATCGACATGCGCTACGCCGACGCGCTGAAGATGGCCGACGACTGCATGACCTACCGCATCACGGTCAAGGAGTACGCGATGCAGTACGGCTGGCATGCGACGTTCATGCCCAAGCCGCTGTTCGGCGAGAACGGCTCGGGGATGCACACGCACATGAGCCTGTTCCGTGACGGGCGCAACGCGTTCTTCGACGAGTCCGACCCCTACTTCCTCTCCGACGTCGGCAAGGCGTTCATCGCCGGCCAGCTCAAGCACGCCCGCGAGCTGTCGTCGATCTACGCCCAGTGGGTGAACTCCTACAAGCGCCTGGTCCCCGGCTTCGAGGCGCCGGTCTACGTCGCCTGGAGCCGGCGCAACCGGTCAGCGCTCGTGCGCGTGCCGCTCTATCACCCCGGCAAGGAGAGGGCGACGCGGATGGAGCTGCGCTGCCCGGACCCTGCCTGCAACCCGTACCTGACCTTCGCGACGCTGCTGCAGGCAGGTCTCGAAGGGATCGAGAAGGGCTACGAGCTGCCCGAGCCGATGGACAAGAACCTCTACCACCTGTCACCCGACGACCGGCGGCGGCTGGGCATCGAGCAGTTGCCCGAGACCCTCGGTGAGGCGATCGAGCTGACCTCGGAGTCCGAGCTCGTGCTGCGCAGCATGGGCGAGCACATGTTCAATCGCTATATCGAGATCAAGCGGCGCGAGTGGGAGGACTACCGCGTGCAGGTCAGCCAGTGGGAGCTGGACCGCTACCTGTCGATCCTGTAGGCCGCGGGCGCTAGCGCGATTGGGCGGGCTGCGGCTCGCCGGCGGCGGGCGCCCCGGCCGAGGCACGGTCGTCGCTCGAGGAGGCCAGCGAGGACGGCCACCAGACCTTCGCTCCGATGTCGAAGGTCAGCGCCGGAACGAGCACGGAGCGCACGAGAAAGGTGTCCAGCAGGACGCCGAAGGCGACCACGAAGCCGATCTGGGTGAGGAAGACGAGCGGCAGCACGCCCAGCACCGAGAACACCCCCGCGAGCACGATGCCGGCCGAGGTGATGACCGCGCCGGTCACGGCCAGGCCGCGCAGCATCCCCTCGCGCGTGCCGTGACGCCGCGTCTCCTCGCGCACTCGCGCCATCAGGAAGATGTTGTAGTCGATCCCGAGCGCGACCAGGAAGATGAAGGCGAACAGCGGCAGCGAAGGGTCACTGCCGGGGAAGCCGAAGATGACGTCGAAGACGACCGCTCCGACTCCTAGCGCCGCCGCGAAGGACAGGATCACGGTGCCGATCAGCACGAGGGGCGCCACGAGCGCCCGCAGCAGCGCGATCAGGATCAACAGCACGACGAGGAGCGCGATCGGGACGACGACCCTGTTGTCGCGCGCCGCCGCGACGCGCAGGTCGCGCTCGACCGCCGTGCCGCCGCCCACGAGCGTCTGCGGACCGCCCGCGCCCTTGGCCGCGGCGCGGATGTCGGGGATCAGCTCGAACGCCGCCGTGGAGAACGGATCGGGGTCGAGCACGGCGGCGAGCAGCACGCCCTCCGCGTCGCGCCGGACCGGGCGCACCTCGTCGACGCCGGCGACGTCGGCTACTGCGCTCCGCACCGCCCCCGCGCGCGCCGCGTCGGGCACGAAGACGTCGGTGGGCGCGTTGGAGCCGCTGGGGAAACCCTTCTCGAGCAGCCGCTGGCCGGCGACCGCCTCGACGTCGTCGCGGAACCCGTTGCCGCTTGTCAGGCCGTCGTCGAAGTTCAGCAGCCCCAGCGACAGCACGAGCAGCAGCGCCACGGTCCCCGCCCACACGCGCCGCGGCCTGCGCGCGACGCGCTCGCCGACGCGCCGCCAGGCGCCGTGCGTCTCGTCCGTGCCCTCGCTGCCGAAGCGCGGCACGCGCGGCCAGAACGCGCGGCGACCCCAGATCAAGAGCCACGCGGGCAGCAGCGTCAGCATCGCGAGCATCGCGACCGCGATGCCGAGCGCCCCGACCGGCCCCAGACCTGACGTGCCGTTGACGTCGGCGAGCGTGAGGCACAGCAGCGCGGCGACGACCGTCATGCCGGAGGCGAAGATCGCCGGCCCGGCGGTGCGCAGCGCGAGCGCCATCGCCTCGTGCTTGTCCTCGTGGTTGCGCAGCTCCTCGCGGTAGCGCGCGACGAGCAGCAGCGCGTAGTCGGTGCCGACGCCGAGCACGAGGATCGACAGGATCGCCGAGGACTGGCCGTTGACGGTCACGCCGGCCTCCGTCAGGCCGTAGCCGAAGGCGCGCGTCGCCAGCTCGGCGAAGACGATGGCCAGCATCGGGATCCACAGGAACACGGGGCTGCGGTAGATCAGCGCGAGCAGGACGAGGACGAGCAGCAGGCCGGCTCCCAGCAGCGCCCCGTTGATGCCCTCGAAGACCTTGATCTGGTCGGCCGCGTAGCCGGCGGGCCCGGTGACCTTCGCCTCCAGGCCGCCACCCGGGTCGCTGACCCGCTTGCGGACCGCGTCGACGGGGTCGAGGATCGTGTCCGACTCGCCGTCTCCCGTGATCTGCGCCTGTACGATCGCCGACGTGCCGTCGCTGGACACCCGCGGCTCGCCGAACGGCGAGGTCGCGGCCAGGCGCAGGTCGTTGAGCGCGGCGCGATCGGCGGCGATCGCGGTCGTGTCGGCTCCCGTCAGCCCGCCCTCGCGCCGGTAGACGACGACCAGCGCCGCCTGTTCGCCGCCCTGAAGGCGCTCGGTCGCCTCGAGCGCCTTCGTCGACTCGGCGTCACCGGGCAGGAACGAGGAGGATTCGTTCTGCTCGGCGTCGGCGAACTTGCCGGGGAGGTTGAAGGCGAAGGTGGCGAACATGGCCACCATCCAGACGCCGGCGACGACCCATTTGGCGCGCGGGCCGGCGGTGTGGGTCAGCAGGGAGCTCATGACGGCGAAAGTTCTACCACCATCTTTCCTTGACCGTCAAGACGTTTGACTGTAAAGATTCTGGTGTGTCCCATAAGCAGCGCGAACAGCTCGTCGACGACCTCATCGGCGAGATCCGGGCGGTGGGCAATGCCCGCGACGCGCTCGACCAGGCCGTGGCCGACCGCCTGCAGATCAACCTCACCGACCTGCGCTGCATGGACATCCTGCAGCAGCGCGGCACCGCCACCGCCGGCCAGCTCGCCTGCGCTGCCGGGCTGAGCACCGGTGCGGTGACCACGATGCTCGACCGCCTCGAGCGCGCCGGCTACGTGCGCCGCCTCCGCGACCCCGTCGACCGCCGCCGCGTGTACGTCGAGCTGACCGACGCATCCCAGTGCGCGTGCGGGGAGCTCTTCGGGCCGCTGGGCGAGGACGCCCGCCGGCTGTTCGCGCGCTACGACGAAGCGCAGCTGGCCCTGCTGCGCGACTTCATGCGCCGCGACCACGCCCTGCAGGACGAGCACGCGCAGCGCATCAGGGCGCTGGACCGAGCAGCTCGGCCAGCTGCGCCGGCTCGGTGACCGGACGCAGGCAGGCGAAGCGCTCGCACACGTAGGCGGCGGCCGCGCCGTCCAGCGGCGTGCGGCCCTCCAGCAGCGGGACGCCGTGGGCGTCGCCGCCGTCGCCGCCGGCCAGGACGATGTGCGGGCGGAACGCCCCGCGGACGACGCGCTGCAGCTCACGCGTATCGCTCCCCACGAGCGCGACCTCGCGCACCGTGCCCAGGTGCAGGTCCAGCGCCTGCAGCAGGTGGCCGAAGGCCTGCGGGTGGCGCGGCGCGAGGTGGGCGACGAGGCGCAGCACGCCGAGGGCGTGCTCCTCGTAGCGAGCCTCGCCCGTCAGCGCGCCGAGGCGCAGCAGGCCAAGGGCGGCGCTGGAGGAGCCCGAGGGGATCGGCGCGTCGTCGAGGTCCTTGCGCCGCGCGACGAGCTGCTCGTGATCGGAGGAGGTCGCGAAGAAGCCGCCGCGGTCGGGGTCGGCGAAGCGCTCGATCATGGTGTCGGCGAGTGCGCGCGCCTCGGCGAACCAGCGCGGCTCGAACGTCGCCTCATAGAGCGTGAGCAGGGCCTCCACGAGGAACGCGTGGTCCTCCAGGTAGGCGTTGAGCTTGGCCTCGCCGGCGTTGTAGGTGCGCAGCAGCCGGGGCCCGGCGGGATCGGAGCGGTCTCGCATGTGGTCGAGCACGAATGCGGCCGCGTCGCGCGCGGCGTCGAGGTAGTCGGCGCGCTCGAGCACCGCGCCGCACTCCGCCAGCGCGGTGATCATCAGCGCGTTCCACGCGGTCAGGCGCTTGTCGTCCAGGCCGGGGCGCACGCGCTGCTCACGCGCGGCCAGCAGCGTCGCGCGGATGCGCTCACGCTGCTTTGGCTCGGGCTCGGGCCCGCGCGACTCCAGGATGTTCGTGCCCTCGAAGTTGCCGGCGTCGGTCGCGCCCAACCACGTCAGCGCGGCCGGCGCGTCGGCACCCAGCACGGCGCGCAGCTCCCCGGCGCTCCACACGTAGAACCTGCCCTCGACGCCCTCGGAGTCGGCGTCCAGCGCGGAGTGGAACGCGCCCTCGGGGCCGGTCATCTCGCGCAGCGCCCAGTCGAGCGTCTCCTCGGCGGTGCGCCGCAGGACGGGGTCCCCGCCGACCTGCCAGCCGTGCAGGTACGCACGGGCCAGCAGCGCGTTGTCGTAGAGCATCTTCTCGAAGTGCGGGACCGTCCACGTGGCGTCGACCGCGTAGCGGGCAAAGCCGCCGCCGACCTGGTCGTAGATGCCGCCGGAGGCCATCGAGCGCAGCGTGTACAGCGCCATCGCGCTCTCGCCGCGGCGCAGCAGGAACTCGATCACCGAGGCGGCGGGGAACTTCGGCGCGCCGCCCCAGCCGCCCTGCACGGCGTCATAGGCCGACCGCAGCTGCGCGACGGCCTCGTCCAGCGCGCCGGCGTCGAAGGGCTCGTCCGACGGGGTGAGCAGCCCGCCGCCCACCAGCCGGGTGGCCATGGCCGCGCTCTGCTCGCGGATCTCCTCGCGGCGGGTCTCCCACGCCTCGGCCACGGCGCCCAGGACCTGCGGCCAGCTCGGCATCCCGTGGCGGGGCTCGGGCGGAAAGTACGTCCCGCCGTAGAACGGCACCTGCTCGGGGGTCATGAACACGTTCAGCGGCCAGCCGCCGTGGCCGGTCATCGCCTGCACGGCCTCCATGTAGATCGCGTCGACGTCCGGGCGCTCCTCGCGGTCGACCTTCACGCACACGAAGCGCTCGTTCATGAGCCTGGCCACCTCGGCGTCCTCGAAGGACTCGCGCTCCATGACGTGGCACCAGTGGCAGGCCGAGTACCCGATGGAGACCAGCAGCGGCCGGTCGCCCTCGCGAGCGCGGGCCAGCGCCTGCTCGCCCCAGGGCAGCCAGTCGACCGGGTTGTCGCGGTGCTGCAGCAGGTAGGGCGACGTCTCGCCGCCGAGCGCGTTGGTCACCCTGTGGCGCTACCCGGCGCGGTGCAGACGGAAGCGCCGCAGCGGATCGCCGACCGGGGGCCGGCCCCCGGGGCACGCTCGCGCATCAGCCGGCCACGCCAGCACCGCGATAGCGTGCGGCCTCCCTGACCCGAAGGAGAGCGACCGACCGTGTCCCAACACCGCGAGCCCGTGACCGCCCTGGGCGCCCCCGCCGCCATCGGTCCCTACAGCCATGCCGTGCGCGCCGGCGGCCTGCTGTTCTGCTCGGGCCAGATCGCGCTGGACCCCGAGTCCGGCGAGCTCGTCGGCGACACGGCCGCCGAGCAGGCGCGGCGGTGCCTTGAGAACCTCGGGGCGGTCTGCGCAGCGGCCGGCGCGGGGCTCGCCGACGCGGTGCGCACGACGGTCTACATGACCGACCTGGGCGCGTTCGCGGAGGTCAACGCGGCGTACGGCTCCTTCTTCGAGGCCGACCCGCCGGCGCGCGTCGCGATCGGCGTGGCCGCCCTGCCCAAGGGCGCCCAGGTGGAGATCGACGCCGTGGTGGCCCTACCGGGCTGATCGCCACGGCGTCGGCGGGGTCACCGCCGGAGCTACGCTCCCTTCCACAAAGCGTTGTGGACCTCGTTGGGGCCGGTGAAGCGGGGCTTGTCCATCGCGCGGATCACCTCGAGGACATCCTCGGGAGCGCCGTTGCGTTCGAGCGTTCGGATGACCTCGTCCTTGTTCACCGGCCACGTCAGTCCATGAACGTACTTCTGCGTCGCTTCGATCGGCGTCTCCCTCATCTGGCTCCCTTCGGTTCGGAACAGTGGTCTGGGCGGGTATACAAGACCGCGGCCGCTTCCGATGACCCGAAACGCTGTGCGGCCGCGTAGGAGGTTAGAGGCCACACGATCACGACGACAGGAGACCACGATGTTCGATGACGAGACCGAAGAGGTCCGAGACGAGGGCGGGACGGGCAGCGAGGGGCAGGGCAGCAAGGACGATCTCCCAGCCGCCCCCTCCGAGGACGACGACACCCCGCTGGGCGACACCGACCAGCACTCCGAGGCGCCCTCTCCGCCCGCGCAGACCGGCGGCCCCGGCGGCTGAGGGCGTCAGCCCGGTCCGCGCAGCAGGGCCCGCCGGACCTTGCCGCTCGTCGTCTTGGGCAGCTCGCCGGCGAATTCGACCAGGCGCGGGTATTTGTAGGGCGCCGTCTCGCGCTTGACGTGGTCCTGCAGGTCGCGCGCGAGCGCCTCGGAGGCGACGACGCCGTCGCGCAGCACGATCACCGCTCGCACGATGCTGCCGCGCTCGTCGTCGGGAGCGGCGACGACGGCGGCCTCGGCCACCGCCGCGTGGGCAACGAGCGCGGACTCCACCTCAAACGGGCCGATCCGGTAGCCGGCGGAGATGATCACGTCGTCGGCACGCCCCTCGAAGAACAGGTAGCCGTCCTCGTCCTGGGTGACCCGGTCGCCGGTGCGCCACAGGCCGGCGCCCGCCGGGGGGTCCCCCAGGTAGCGCAGGAAGAACGTGGGCACGGTCGCGGGGTCGGCGACGAGCTCGCCGTCGTCGATCCGCAGCCCCATCCCCGGCAGCGGGCGCCCCATCGATCCGGGACGGACCGCCTCGCCCAATGGCGCACCGGTCATCTGGCCGGTCTCCGTCTGGCCGTAACCGTCGCGGATGGGTAGGCCCGTGGCCTCCTCCCAGGCGCGTAGCACCTCCGGGTGCAGCGCCTCGCCGGCGGCTACCAGGCCCCGCAGGGACGCCACCGGCCGGGGCCGGGCGCGCTTGGCGATCATGCGGTACTCCGTCGGGGCCATGCACAGCACGCTGACGCGCTCGCGCGCGAGCAGCTCCAGGCGCTCGTCCGGATCGAAGCGCGCGTCGTGCAGCAGCGCCGCCGCGCCGCGCAGCCATGGCGCGATGAACACGTTGCGCGCGGACTTCGACCAGCCGCTGGCCGCCGTGCACCAGACGAGGTCGCCGGGCCGCGCGTCGAGCCAGTGCTCGGCCTGCACGCGCTGGCCCGCCAGGTAGCGCTGGGCGTGCAGGACGGCCTTGGGCGCGCCGGCCGTCCCGCTCGTGAACGCGATCAGGCAGGGGTCCTCCGGCGCGAGGTCGGCCGCGGGGGCGGGGCGGGCGGCGAAGAGCTCCTCGTCTCCGATCCAGGCGACCGAACAGTCCGGGCGCGCGGCCTCCAGCTCGGTGCGGTTGCGCTCGTCGGCGACGATGAGGACGGGGCGCGCGACGTCCAGGCGCTGGCGCAGGTCCTTGGCGCGCAGCTGCTCGGTGCAGGGCAGCACGACCGCGCCCAGCCGCAGGCACGCGACGACGGTGAAGACCCATTCCGGGCGATTGCCGACGAGCGTGAGCACGACGTCGCCGCGGCCCACGCCACGGGCGGCGAGCGCTCCCGCCAGCCGCGCCGATCGCTGCGCCACCTCCCCGAAGCCCCACTCGCGGCGCGACCCGTCGCGGGCGAGCTCCACGAGCGCCAGCCGGTCCGGCGGCGCGGCGTCGACGACGTCGGCGGCGAAGTTGCTCACCGCCGGGATCCTCCCAGGCGAGGGCGCGCCGGTAACCTGCTGGTTGTTCAGACCGCGCCCAGGAGACCGACACCAGCCATGGCCGTAGCCGCCGCGCAATACACCGAGATGACCGACGAGCAGAAGGCGATCACCGAGATGGTGCGCCAGTTCGCCGACGAGCAGATCCTGCCCAACGCCGAGCACTTCGACCACGAGGACGAGTTCCCGCAGGACATCGTCGATCAGATGAAGGAGCTCGGGCTCTTCGGCGTGACGATCCCCGAGGAGTACGGCGGGATGGGGCTGGACCTGACGACCTACGTGATGATCGTCGAGGAGCTCTCGCGCGGCTGGATCTCGATCAGCGGGATCATCAACACGCACTTCATCGGCTCCTACCTGCTCATGAAGTTCGGCAACGACGAGCAGAAGCAGAAGTACCTGCCCCAGATGGCCACGGGCGACCTGCGGGCGGCGTTCAGCCTGTCAGAGCCCGAGCTGGGCTCCGATGTGCAGGCCATCAAGACCACCGCCAAGAAGACCGGTGACGGCGCATACGAGATCAACGGCCAGAAGATGTGGGTGACCAACGGCCTGCGCTCCGGGCTGGTCTTCGTCCTCGTCAGGACCGACCCGCAGGCCGAGCCGCGCCACCGCGGCATGACCTGCTTCATCGCCGAGAAGGAGGCGGGGGTCAGTGAGAACACCGGCGATCACGCCGGGTTCAACGTCCCGCCGCCGCTGAAGAAGATGGGCTACAAGGGCGTCGAGTCCACCGAGCTCGTCTTCGACGGCTACCGCTGCCCGGCCGAGAACATCCTCGGCGGGGAGGACGCGGGCCTGAACAAGGGCTTCGCGCAGATGATGGACGCGCTGGAGGTCGGGCGCGCCAACGTCGCCGCCCGCGGCGTGGGCATCGCCCAGCGCGCGCTGGAGCTGGCCCTGCGCTACTCACAGGAGCGCAGGACGTTCGGCAAGCCGATCGCCGAGCACCAGGCCATCCAGTTCAAGCTCGCCGACATGGCCACGCAGGTCGAGGCCGCGCGGCTGCTGACCCACAAGGCCGCGCGGCTGAAGGACGCGGGCGAGCGCTCCGAGCTCGAGGCCGGCATGGCCAAGCTCTTCGCGTCGGAGGCCGGGCGCTTCTGCGTCGAGGAGTCCTTCCGCATCCACGGCGGCTACGGCTACTCCAAGGAGTACGAGATCGAGCGCCTGTACCGCGACGCGCCGCTGCTGCTCATCGGCGAGGGCACCTCGGAGATCCAGAAGATGGTCATCGGCAAGAAGCTCCTCCAGCAGCACAAGATCTAGAGGGGCGCGCGGTGCCCGACAAGCCCGAGAAGACCGAGGACGCCAAGACCCTCATCGAGACCGCCGTGCGGCGCTTCCTCGAAGAGGTCCCGGCGCTCGCGCCGCTGAAGCTCGTCTTCGCCGTCGAGCTGAAGGGTCGCGGCGACGTGCAGATGTACCGGGTGCAGCTCAACGGCCAGGACGGCCTCGACGTCACGAAGGGCATCGGCGAGGACGCCCGCGTGCGCGTCGAGATGCCGCGGGCCTTCTTCAACATCATGGCCAAGGAGGGCAAGGTGCCCGACTGGCGCGAGGCGTTCACCTACGGCCAGGCGAAGGCGACCGGGGTCGAGCAGATCAAGCAGCTCATCGTCCACGTCGTCGAGAAGCAGGAGCAGCGCACCGCCACGCGCCGCGCCCGGCAGCACGAGGGCTAGGACGACGCGACGAGCAGGTCGCGCTGGCGCACGAGCGCCATCGCGACCAGGGCGCCGGCGATCGCCAGCCCGGCGGCGATGAGCAGCAGCTCGTTCAGCGCGTCGGTGAACGCGACGGCGTAGGGCGCCCCGGCCGCCTCGTCGCGCGCGACATGGCGCTGCAGGATGGCCCCGAGCGCCGCGATCCCGCCCGCCACCCCGAGCTGGCGGAACGTGCTGTTGATGCCCGCCGCGGTCCCGCTGCGCGCGGTCGGCACGACGCCGAGCGTCGCGAACGTCGCGAACGGGTTGGCGATCCCGATCCCCACCCCGCTGACCAGCATCCCGGGCAGCAGCGTGGTCCACGACGAGTCCGTGCGCAGGCCGGCCATGAGCGCCAGGCCGATGCCGCACAGGGCGAGCCCCACCGCGAGCGTCTCGCGCAGGCGCAGGCGGCCGGTCACCCGCCCGGTCAGCACCGACACGACGAGCGCGACGGCGGCCAGCGGGGCGAGCTGCAGGCCGGCCTCGGGGGGCGAGGAGCCGACGACGTCGAGGAGGTACAGCGAGAGGTAGAGGATCGGCGCGAAGCTCGACACCGCGAGCGCCATCGTCACGAGCACCGAGCCGGTGAACGTCGGGATGCGAAACAGGCGCAGGTCGAGCATCGGCTCCGCCCGGCCGCGCTCGACCGCGACGAACACCGCGAGCATCAACGCGCCGAAGGCGAACAGCCCGACGATCTCCGGGCTGTCCCACCCGCGGGCGTTGCCCTGCACGAGCGCGAAGACGAGCGCGCACAGCGCCGGGCTGAGCGTGGCGACGCCCCACCAGTCCACGCCGGCGCGGCCCGGGTCGGAGGACTCGTGCAGCCGCGCCCGCGCGATCCACAGCGCCGGCAGCGCGAGGACGACGTCGGCGAGGAAGATCCCCTGCCACCCGAAGCCCTCGGTCAGCAGCCCGCCGCCGAGCGGCCCGATGACGAACGCGCCCGACACCGTCGCGCCCCACACGCCGAGCGCCCGCCCGCGCGCCGCCCCCTCGAACTCCTGCGCGAGCAGGCCGAGCGAGCTCGACAGCAGCACCGCGGCGCCAACGCCCTGCGCCGCCCGCGACGCGATGAGCAGCTCGGGCGTGGTCGCGAGCGCGCCGGCGAGCGAGGTCGCCGCGAAGATCGTCAGCCCGGCGAGGAACATCCGCTTGCGCCCGTGCAGGTCGGCGAGCGTGCCGCCCGTGAGCAGGAGCGCCGCGAGCGTCAGCGCGTACGCGGAGATGATGAGCTGCGACTCACCGAACGTCGCGCCGAGGTCGGCGCTGATGTCGCGCAGCGCCACGTTGGGCGCCGCCACGTTGAGGAGCAGCAGACCGGTCGCGAGGCAGACGACGAACAGCGTCCAGCCGGGGGAGCGGGCCGGCTGCGCGGGCGCCGGTCGGTGCACGCGCGACATGCTGTCAGGTCGCGTGGCGCCCCCGGCCGGGTCGGACATCCGTCCGGTCGGGGGCAGGAATCCGCGCCACATTGAAGGTGCGGCCGGTTCGCGCCGACAGGAGCGTCAGCATGTCCGCGCTGCCACGACGCCTGCACGCGCTCGCCTCCCCC
>JACCQW010000103.1 GCA_013813955.1 Solirubrobacterales bacterium | reverse complement strand
GCTCGGAGGCGGCCCAGCGCTCCGAGCAGGCCGACGAGCGCCTCAGCGAGCGCCAGCAGGAGGCCGAGCGCAAGCGCCACCAGGCCGCGCAGGACGCCGGACGGCGCAAGCAGCGCGCCGAGCAGGCGCTCAAGGAGAAGGAGCGCAAGGTCGCCGAGGCTGAGCGCAAACGCAAGCAGGCCAGCGAGCAGGCGGCCGCCAAGCGCGAGGAGGCGATCGCCGGGCGCGCTCGCGAAGCGCGCCTGGAGCAGCTCGACGATGACGCCGGGGCCCTGGCCAAGAAGGAGCAGGCGCTGACCGCCCGGGATGAGGCCCAGCGCCTGGCCCGGGCGGCCGGCGAGAAGAAGGCGGCGCGCAAGAGCACGCGCTGAGGGTGAGCGGCGCGCACCGCCGGCCGGCGGTGCGCACGGTGATGCCCCGACCAGGATTCGAACCTGGGGCCTACTCCTTAGGAGGGAGCAGGCGGGCGGTAGGAATTAGACCCTTTTGCAGCCGAGTTTCGGCGAGCAGCACGTAGGTCACGCCGGGTCACCGTTCTCAGCGGGCGCCGGCGTCTCGGCCTCGAGCAGGGCTGCCATCGCGGCACTGCCGCGCTCGATCGTCGCTCGCATGTCTGGGTTGAGGTGGAACGCCGCGCTGTCGTAGTCCTCGGGCAGTGTGCCGCGCAGGTGCTGGTCGAGTGCCTGCAGGCGGGGGTAGTAGCCGCCGCCCATGCAGAAGATCGCGTCGTACGTCTGCCCGCCGACGTCGTGCGAGTCGAGCGTCGTCGCGTGCTGGAGTTCGAGGATCGCCGTGCCGTCGTGCGGTCCTGCGGACAGACGCACCTCGATCTCGTCCACACCGCCGCCGAGCGAGAGCTTCAGTAGGTGCGGCGCGTCGCACGCCAGGATCGTCCCCGAGCCCATGTTCACCTGCTCGAATGTGCCTCCGACGCGCAGGTCTCCGCTGACGGGGGCATACCAGCGTCGAAGCCGCTCCGGATCCGTGCAGGCATCCCACAGGTCCTCGACGGTCGTCTCGTAGCTGCGGGTGAAAACGGCTACCCGGGCCTCGCCGGAGGGGATCGTCCGGCGTTGCAACTCGGGTTCAGGCTCGTGATGGGTCGTGGTGTCGATCGTCATCTGCTGCTGCCACCTTTCGTGTCTGGGTTGGATGTTGATGCTCGTTGCGCGTGTTTGCCGCGGGCGACCTCGACCTCGAGCGCGTCGAGCCGCTGGTTCCAGAAGCGTCGGTACGGCTGGAGCCATCGATCGACCTGCTCGAGCGGACCGGCGTCGACTGCGTACAGCCGCCGCGAGCCTGACGCGCGCACCGTCGCAAAGCCGTTCTCTCGCAAGACGCGCAGGTGCTGCGAGACGGCCGGTTGCGAAATGGCGAACTCACGCTGGACCACGGCACCGATCTCACCCGCGGCCTGCTCGCCGTCCGCGAGGAGCTCCACGATGCGCCGGCGCACCGGTTCACCGAGGATCTCGAACGCGTGCATGTTCGGCAGCATATCATGGACTACTTATATAAGCACGCCCTGATGCGTTAGCGACGGTTTCCTAGCGCTGCCGAGCGCTCGCCCATCTACAACGCCGGGCGACGACAACCCCCGGCGTGCTGCATGGCCGGCCCTGGTGCGGATCCGCCCAAGTCGCGCAGCTCCGCGTCAGGCATCCTTCTTCCGTGACCACGCCAGCGCCAGCCGAATTCGCCACGCGGTGGATAGCCGCCTGGAACGCCCGCGATATAGAGGCCGTGCTGGCTGACTATGCCGACGACGTCGTCTTCACGTCGCCGACCGCGGCGCGATTCGTTCCCGAAAGTGGAGGCACGATTCGCGGCAAGGAGGCTCTCCGCGGTTACTGGGAAGTCGCTCTTCGAGCAAATACGGACCTTCACTTCGAACTCCTGGGTGTCTACGTCGGCGTCAACACCGTTGCATTGCATTATCGAAACCAGGGTGGCGGCTTGGTCAGCGAGGTCCTGACGTTTCGCAATGGCCTGGTGAGCGTCGGGCACGCCACCCACTTGAAACTCTGAGCGGCGACACGCGGCGACTGCACTCGCAATCCAGCGCTGGAGCTCGGCTGGCGAACTGGATGAGGTGCGGTGTATCGAGCAGCAGCGGGATGCCGAGTGGCTCCAGCGCCGCGGCGTAGAACGCGCGGCTGCGCTCGAGGTCGCCCACCCGCAGGTGGATGTGGTCGAAGATCGCGCGGGTCCAGTCCCAGTTCTGCACGTCGGCCATGCCGACAGGCTACCATCACTCCTCATACCCGTGACGCACTCCAACCTGCGGTGGCGTTTCGTCGGCCGCCCGTGTCTCGACTTTGCGATGACGGGCGGCCGTGGCGAATGGGCGCGCTTCGAGCGGCTCTCGCGGCCGGCCGACCTGCGCGACTGGTTCGCGCAGGGCCCCCTGCAGCTCCGCGACGTGTGCGTCGACGCCGACGAGCTGCGAGCAGCGTGCGACCTGCGCGAGGCGATCCAGCGCATCGCGTTCGCGCTGCTCGCGCGGCAGCGCCCGGCCCCCGAGCACGTCGCGGTCATCAATACGTTTGCCGCCGCGCCGCCGCTGGTTCGCGCGCTCGACCCCACGACACAGATGCTGCAGATCACGCGGCCGGTACGCGTCGAAGCGCTGCTGTCCGAGCTCGCCCGCGACGCGCTGGCGCTCGCCGCCGACCCGGATGCGCGCGACCGCGTCCGGCAGTGCGAGAGCCCCGACTGCGCGCTGCTGTTCTTCGACGACTCGCGGCCGGGAAAGCGGCGCTGGTGCTCGCCCGGCCGCTGCGGCGACCGCGCCCGGGCGCGGGCCTACCGCGCCCGCAAGGCGAGCCGATGACCGGCCCGGGACAACCCCCTACCACCCAGGAGGAAGCCATGACCACGCGACCGACAGGCCTGACCAAGGACGCCGGCTGGCAGGTGGGCGTCTCACGGACCCTGCCCATCGACGTCGGGGCCGCCTGGGACTACCTGCTCTCACCCGCCGGCCTGGCGCACTGGCTCGGCGACGGCGTGCCCACACCGCTCGAGAAGGGCATCACGTACAAGACCACAGCCGGCACCACCGGCCAGATCCGCAGCCTCCACCCGCGCGACCGCGTCCGTCTTACCTGGCGGCCCCCCGGCCGCCGGCAGGACGCCATCGTGCAACTCGTCCTCCAGAGCACCGCCACCGGCTGCTCCGTGCGATTTCACTCCGACCGCCTGACCAGCCAGCGCGAACGCGAGGCAATGCGCGCGCACTGGCGCAACGTCCTTGACCGCCTGACCGTCGCGATCTCCTCCGACGACACTTGAAGCACAGCCCACGCACTGTCCGTTTGGTGAAAGATCCGGCGGCGGGACGAGCAATCGGTGACCGAACCACTGACCATCCAGTCGGCTCCTGATGATTCTCCCTGCAAAATCAGACTGTTTTCCAATGCCCCGACCAGGATTCGAACCTGGGGCCTACTCCTTAGGAGGGAGTCGCTCTATCCAGCTGAGCTATCGGGGCAAAGGTGCCCATATGCAGGCACTTTATGAGCTTGGAACCCCGGGAAAGCGGCTGGGAATCGGGCGCTAGTGCAATCTGAGTGCAAGCCAGAAGGCGCAGGCGGCCGGTTCTCGGGCGTTTCTGGGGTCTTCGGCATCGCTGGGGAAGCTACCCGGCTGCACTGTGGGCTGCACTGGGGCGGCGCGCCCGCGCCGCGCAGGCCACACAGCGCTCGCCCGCCCCTGCGCGACCCCGGCG
>JACCQW010000088.1 GCA_013813955.1 Solirubrobacterales bacterium | reverse complement strand
GCGAGGGCCGCGTCGCGCAGGCTCGCGTCGAGATCGGTCCGCGCGATCGCCAGCACCCGGTCGGGCAGCCGCATCGTGGAGGGCGACCACGGAAGGCCGAGCACGCGACCGCTCGGCGCCTGCAGGTCGATGTGCGGGTCGAGGACGCGCCCGCCGGCCACGGGCACGCCGAGCTCGCCGAGCAGCCGCACGCCGCGCGGACCGACGAAGTCCCCGCACGCCTTGTCGCGCGGGAAGTCGTCGGGGTCGACGAGCAGGACCCGGGCGCCCCCGCGCGCGAGCACGAGCGCGGCAACGGAGCCCGCCGGACCGGCGCCCGCCACCACCGCATCCCAGACCGCCGCTCCCACCCGGCGATCATCCCAGATGCGCCGAGCCCAGCCCGCGACACCAGACCGCATCGACGGGCGCCGCGTGAACGTCCCGTGAATCGGGGACGGGCCGCGCGGCGCCCCGATAGCGTGAGTGGCGTGGACGCCGACCATCTCCTGACCCGCCGCACGGTGCTCGCCACCGCCACCGCCGGGGTGGCGGCCGGCGCCTTTCCGCAGACGTCCGTCGCCCGGCGCCTGCGCCGCGAGCCGTTCGCCCGGGCGGGCACGTTCGCCAGCGGCGTGGCATCGGGCCAGCCCAACCAGCGCGGGATCACCCTGTGGACGCGGCTGCACGACATCGGCGCGAGCGAGCGCCTGGGCATGGAGATCGCGCGAGATCCGGGGTTCGCCCGCGTCGTGCACCGCGAGACGATCCGGGCGGCGGCCGTGCGCGACTTCACCGCCCGGACGCGCGTGCTCACCCGCCGCCTGGACCCGGGGGAGCGCTACTTCTACCGCTTCTTCACGCGCACCACCCAGAGCCCGGTCGGTGCCTTCAAGACGCTGCGACCGCCCGATTCCCGCGAGCCGGTGCGCATCGGCTGGTTCTCCTGCCAGCGCTACGAGCACGGGTTCTTCACCCCGCACGCGGGGCTGGCCGCGGAAGAGGACCTCGACCTCGTGGTCTCGCTCGGCGACTACCTCTACGAGGAGGACAGCCCGGCCAAGCTGGCCGAGCGCGAGCAGAGCACCGGCGACCCCAACGGGCACGTCGAGACGCTCGAGCAGTGGCGCGCCAAGCACCGCCTGTACCGCTCGGACGCGAGCCTGCAGGCGATGCACGCCGCGCATCCGGTCATCGCGATCTGGGACGACTGCGAGGTGGAGGGCAACTGGGCGGGCGAGGGCCCGTCGTCGGGGCCCAGCCCGGTCGGGCCGCGCAGCGTCCCGTTCTCGGTCAAGCAGCGCAACGGCTTTCTCACCTTCTTCGAGAACATGCCCCAGGAGCCGATCGGATCGGAGCGCTTCCGCATCTACCGCAGGCTGCGCCTCGGCGGCCTCGTCGACCTGTTCCTGCTCGACACCCGCAAGTACCGCGATCCACAGCCGTGCGAGGACGCGACGTTCGAGGGCGACGTGCCGCCGTGCCTCGACGCCGATCGCCCCGGCCGCAAGCGGGTGGGCCCGGCCCAGCAGCGTTGGCTCACCGCCGGCCTCGAGCGCGCGCAGGCAACGTGGAAGGTGCTGGGCAACGCGCAGATGATGATGGCGCTGGACATCGCGCCCACCCGACCGGTCGGCTATGACTCCTGGGACGGCTACGGCGCCGAGCGGCGGGCGATCCTCGAGCAGGTCCGGGCGAGCGGCGTCGAGAACCTGGTCTCGATCGTCGGCGACGTGCACACCTTCTTCGCCGGAGAGCTGCACACCACCGGGCGCATCGGATCCCCGGTCGTCGGCACGGAGTTCGTCGGGACCTCGGTCTCCCACGACGGCATCGAGGTGGTCGGAGACGAGCAGCAGTCGGCGCTCGTGACCGATCGCATCGTCCTGAGCAACCCGCACCTGCGCTACGCGAAGTTCGGCGTGCGGGGCTACAGCGTGCTCGAGGCGCGCCCCGACGAGCTGCGGGTGGACTTCAAGGGCGTGCGCAGCGTCCTCGCGCCGACCAGCGAGACCTACCTGCTGAAGTCCTTTCGCGTCGCGGCCGGCACGCCGAGGGTGCGGCCCGCCTGACGACCCGGGACCTGGCCGGCCACGGGATCGCAACATGCGCGGCTTGATCGCGCCTACGCTGTCCCGCTCATGGTGAGGATCGACCGACGCAGGTTCCTGCAGCAGGCGGGGGTGGCAGCGGCCGGATACGCGCTGCTCGGCACGGAGGTCGGCCGCGCGGCGGCGGGTGACCCCGGAGCGGGCCCGTTCCAGCACGGGGTGGCCAGCGGCGACCCGCTGGCCGACCGCGTGATCCTGTGGACGCGGGTCACGCCCCGCGGGCCTGAACCGGGACCCGTCTCGGTGCGCTGGTGGATCGCCGAGCGGCCCTCCCGCAGGCTGGTGGCGCAAGGCACCGCGGTGACCGACGCGACCCGCGACTTCACCGTCAACGTCGACGCGACCGGCCTGAAGCCCGGGCGGGCGTACCGCTACGGCTTCGAGCTCGACGGCGTCGCCTCGCCGGAGGGGCGAACCCGAACCGCTCCACAGGGTCAGGTCGATCGCCTGCGCCTGGCACTGGTCTCCTGCTCCTCGCTGCCCGCGGGCTTCTTCAACGCCTACGCCCGGGTGGCCGAGCGCGACGAGCTCGACCTCGTCGTGCACGTCGGCGACTACATCTACGAGTCGGGCAGCGCCGGCAGCGTCGGCCGGGCACCCGAGCCGCCCCGCGAGATCGTCACCCTCGGCGACTACCGCACCCGCTACGCGCAGTACCGCCGCGACCCCGACCTGCAGGCGGCCCACGCCGCGCACCCGTGGGTGGTGGTGTGGGACGACCACGAGAGCGCCAACGACTCCTACGAGGACGGCGCCGCCGGGCACCAGCCGGGCAGCGAGGGTCCGTGGGAGGCACGCAAGACCGCCGCGATCCGCGCTTACCGCGAGTGGATGCCCATCCGCTGGCCCGATCCCGACGACCCGGTGCGCATCTGGCGTGAGCTGCCCTTCGGCGATCTCGTCGACCTGATCATGCTCGACACGCGCCTCTATGGCCGCGATCAGGCGCCCGGCACCACGGACCTCAACGACCCGTCCTCCAACGACCCGTCGCGCCGGATGCTCGGCGAGCGCCAGGAGGCGTGGCTGAAGGAGCGCCTGGCCGCCTCACGCGCGCGCTGGCGCGTGGTGGGCAACCAGACCATGATCTCCCCCCACCACTACGGGGGCGGGCTGCCCTACCTGCCCGAGCAGGTCACCGAGACCGGGAAGCTGCGTCAGGGCGGCACCAACGAGGGCGCCGACAACTGGGGCGCCTACCGCGTGGAGCGCGACCGCCTCATCGCGTTCCTTCGCGAGCGGCGCATCCGCGACACGATCGTGCTCACCGGCGACATCCACACCGCCTGGGGCGCCGACGTCGTCGAAGATCCGCTCACCCTCGCCACCTACGAGCCGATCACCGGGCGCGGCTCCGTGGCCGTCGAGCTGGTCACCACCAGCGTGACCTCCAACAACCTCGGCGAGGTCCTGCCCCGCCCGGTCGTCGAGGCGGCCAACGCGCTGGTGCTGGCCGGCAACCCCAACGTCGACTACGTCGACCTGGGCGGCCACGGCTACGTCGTGCTCGACATCGGGCGCCACGAGGCGCGCGCCGAGTGGTGGCAGGTCCCGACGATCCTCGCGCCATCGGCGGGCGAGAAGCGTGCCGCGGTGCGCCGCGTGCGGGCGGGGACCAACCACCTCGAGCGCGTGCTGCTCGGCTGAGGCCCATCCCCGCGGCGGGAGGGGCACTCACCCCCGACTGCGATACAGCCGCGTCGTCAGCGGTGCGAACACGGCGGTCAGGGCCGCGGCCACCGCCAGCACGATGACGACGTCGCCGGTCTCCGCGGTCCCGTTCATCAGGCCGCGCGACGCCGTCGCCAGGATGGAGATCGGGTTGACGTCGACGAAGGCCTCCAGCCCGCGCGGCAGCGTGTCCGGTTCGACGAACACGTTGCTCAGGAAGGTCAGCGGGAAGATCCCCATGAAGCCCGCGTTCATCACGGCGTTGGGGGAGCGCAGAAGCAGGCCGAGGGTCGTGAAGACCCACGAGAGGCCGAAGGCGAACACGACCACGAGCGCCAACGCCGCGATCACGCCGACCACGCCGGCGTCCGGCCGGAAGCCCAGCACCACGCCGAGGACGATGATCACGGTCCCCGCGAGCACGTAGCGCACGCTGTCGCCGAGCAGCGCCCCGACGAGCGGCGCCGGGCGCCAGACCGGCAGCGAGCGGAAGCGGTCCACGACGCCCTTGGTCAGGTCGGTGTTCAGCGCGATCCCCGAGTAGACGGTCGTGAACAGCACCGACATCACCAGGATCCCGGGCAGGATGTAGTCCAGGTACTCACCGGTGGACCCGGCGATCGCCCCGCCGAACAGGTAGGTGAACATCAGCACGAACATCACCGGCGTGATCGTCACGTCGAGCAGCTGCTCGGGGACGTGCTTGACCTTCAGCATCCCGCGCCAGCCGAACGTGAGCGCCGCCGACAGGGCGCTCGGGCTCGGAGGGCGGGGGGTGGAGGCCAGTGCCTGGCGCAGAGCGGCCTCGCGGGCAGCGGCCTCGGGGGCTCGGCTCGTAGGTGCCGTGCTCATGCTGCCTCCTCCTGGGTCGCGTCGTCGGTCGCCTGCTCCTCGGCGGGGTGGCCGGTCAGAGCCAGGAAGACCTCGTCGAGGCTCGGCTGCCCGAGCGAGAAGTCGGCGATCCTGATGCCGGAGCGGACGAGCTCGGCGACGGCCTCGGCGGCGCGGTCGGCATCGGCGCACGGGGCCGACAGCGCCGC
>JACCQW010000078.1 GCA_013813955.1 Solirubrobacterales bacterium | reverse complement strand
TTCGAGCCCAGTATCGCCCACTAAGAAAAGCCCCGCAAAAGCGAGTCTTTTCGTTCTAGGACCGGCTGTTGGTTCGTCTCGAATTGTCCGCGTCCGTCGTACGTCCGTCGTCTCCGGCGATCGCTGCGTAAGCGGCCGCGCAACACCCATCTCCAGCGGTGCCGCCCGGCGGCGATTAGCAGCGCCGCGCACGTATGCCGGAGGTTGTGAAAGCGAACGTAGGCCTTCGCCGCCGGGAGCGCGCGGACCGCGGCCGGACGGAACGCCCGCCGCACGAACGCCGCGCTTTGGGGCGACGCGCGCTCGTACCGCGAGCGCGTCGCCGACCTCGCGGGGGTCTGAGCGCGTTCAGAGGCGGCGACTCACTCTGGGGCCGCGGTGGGGCTCGCCGCGAGGTCGTCGACGATCGGCAGGTAGGCGTCGGCGCCGGTGAGCTCGAACAGCCGCCGGACCGCTGCGCCACCCTGGACGATCGTGAAGCGCAGGCCCGCCTTGCGGGTGCGTGCTTCGGTGCGCAGCAGGAGGTTCAGGCCCGTCGAGTCCATGTGCGTCAGCCCACGCAGGTCCACGATGACCCAGCTGGGGTGCCGCGCTACGGCGGCGTCCAGAGCCCGGTCGACCTCCGTAACGGTCCCGACATCCAGCTGGCCGGCGAGCGCGAGGCGGACGGCGCCGGTGCTCTCGTCATGGTGCGTGTGGCAGCTAAACGGCGTGCCGGGCCCGGTCGTGTCTCGCGGTGGCATCGATCCCTCGTCACGAAATGTTACCCGCGCAGGCGCGACCCGGCGAGAAGGTCAGGGCGAATCCGGAACGCGACGCGGTTGGCCGCGCCCTTGCGCTCGGCGTTGCCCTCGCGACCGGCGGCACGGGAGTGCGCCAGGTACCGCCCGGCGGGCAGCTTCCGCGGGGTGGAGAATGCCAAGCGCCCGCCGCGCCGGCGGGGGGCCAGGTAGGACTGCTGAGCGCGTAGACCGCGAGCCGTATTTGTCGACCAGCGTGCCGGGCCCGCACGTCCGTCTCGGGGCTCCTGGGCGGATCGCCTGGGCCGGATTGCGATGCGCGAACTCGGCTGCATCTGCCGGGCCGCAGCGTCGCGGGTGTTGATAGCGCTCGTCGCGTCCCATACGGTCGGACCATGAAACTCGCCATCGCCGGCAAGGGCGGCGCCGGAAAGACCACGATCGCCGGGACGCTCGCGCGCCAGCTCGCGCGGGACGGCTACGAGGTGCTCGCCCTCGACAACGACCTGAACCCCAACCTGTCGCTCACGGTGGGGATCCCCGCCGCGAGCCTGGACGACGTCTCCACGCTGTCGCCGGACGTCGTGCATATCGTCGACGGCCGCTATGAGCTGACGCAGACGCTCGACGAGATCCGCGAGGCCCACGCCATGACCGCTCCCGACGGCGTCACGCTGCTCGTCGCGGCCGAGCCGAAGACGGCCAACACCGGCTGCCTCGGGCACATGCACATGGCGATGCGCAACGTCGTCGCCGCGGCGCCGGACGGACCCGACTACATCTGCATCCTCGACACGGAGGCCTCGACGGAGCATCTGAAGGTTGGCACCGCTCAGCACGTCGACGCGCTGTTCGCCGTCGTCGAGCCCTACTTCAAGTCGCTGGAGTCCGGAAGGCGGATCCTCGCGCTCGCGCGCGATCTGGGCATCGACCGAACGGCGCTGCTCGCCAACAAGGTGCGCGACGGCGAGATCGAGAAGGTGCAGCGGTTCGCCGAGCAGCACGGGCTCGAGCTGGCCGGTGCCGTCCCCTACGACGAGTGCTTCTTCCACGCCGAACGTGCGGCTGCGGCGCCGATCGACTTCGCGCCGGATTCCGAGGCCGTCGTCGCCATCGGCGACCTCGCGCGCAGCCTCTTGCGCGGCTGACCTCACGGGTGAGCCCGGCCGTGGCCCTGTCGCTCCGGGGTCGAGCGCCGGATGCGCCGGCGATGGGCCTTCCTCCGGTGCATTAGGAGGCATTGCGATACTGGGTCTCGGCCATGGAGTCGGCCGAGTCGGCTTGTCCGTACCGTCAGGCAAGGAGAGCCTCATGAAGACGTTCCTCGCGCACCGCTCGTGACCAGGACCCTGCTTGCGCTCGCCGCGGTGCTGATCGGGCTGGCGCTGATCCCCGCGGGCGCCAGCGCGGCCACGTGCAGCGAGCACTCCAGCCAGGCCGACGCGCAGCGCGCGAAGGACACTCGCGACGCGGACGGCGACGGCGTCTTCTGCGAGAGCCTGCCGTGTCCCTGCGCCGGCCAGGGCGGGAGCGGAGGCAGCGGCCCCGCGCCGGCGCCCGCGCCCAAGCCCGGGTGCGTGCGGCCGAAGGGCGTGCAGCGGATCGTGTTCGCCCGCTCGCGGTTTCCGAACATCCGCCGGCACTACGTCGCCGCGGTGCGCAGCGGGTGGCCGAAGGTCCTGGTCATCAATCGCGGTGGAGCGGACGACCGGCGCGACCGCCTGCTGCGTGGCGTCGCGACCCGGCGGGGCTTTGATCGCGACGAGTACCCGGCGGCCGTGGGCCGTGGCCGGGCGAACGGGGCCGCCGGCGGCCTCGTGCGCGGGTCCAGCCCGCGCGGGTGGAAGGCCGACGTGGCCTACGTGCGGTCGAGCGAGAACCGCTCGCACGGCGCCACCCTGGGCAACCGGCTGCGCCGGTTCTGCGACGGGACGCGCTTTCGCTACGTCTTCCGCTGACCGCTGATCGCGGGGTCGGCGCCCACTGGCCGCGACACGGTCAGTCGAACAGCGCCCGCGAGTCCGGGCCCTGGTGCTCCTCGGCGAGCGTGGTGACGGCGTCGACCACCCGGCGCAGCTCCTCGACGTACGGCGCGGCGTGCTCACCCATGCGCTCGCGCTCGCGCTCGAAGGCGGCCGCGAGCTCGCGGTAGTACACGCGGGTGGCCAGGCCCCGGCCCTGGCGGAAGCGCGCCCACAGCGCATCGCCCTCCGTGCGGTAGTCGAGCAGGATCGAGCGGGCGTTGTGCAGCTTGTCGGCCAGGCAGACGCGCAGGGCCGCCGGCGACTTGGATCCGAACGCCTCGACGTAGCCGCGCTTGCGCTCCCACCATGGCGCCTTGGACTCGCCCTCGTCGACGGAGTCACTGTTGGCCAGCACCGTCGCGGCGACCTCCTCGCCGAAGCGTTCAGCGATCTGGACGAGCGCGGCCGAGCCACCGCCGTCCTCGACCACGTCATGCAGCAGGGCGGCGATCGCCTCGTCCTCGTCGCCGCGCATCTCCAGCACGAGCGAGGCGGTGGCGAGCAGGTGCGCCGTGTAGGGGATCGGCGTGCCCTTGCGCAGCTGGCGCGCGTGGTGGCGCGTGGCGAAGTGCAGCGCCTCGTCGAAGCGGGCGGTCAGCAGCGGGGTGTCGGTGAAGGACTCGGCCATGGCGCTCGGGTC
>JACCQW010000068.1 GCA_013813955.1 Solirubrobacterales bacterium | reverse complement strand
ACCGTCGTGAACGTGCCGGCCACGGTCGCGCCCGACCAGGAGACGTCGCCGCCGGCCGACTGGGGGATGCCCGAGCCGGCTCGCCAGGCGCCGGAGCCCGCGTCGATGGGTGCGCTGAGCTTCCTGTCGCCCAGGTCGATCTGGATGCGGTCGGCGAGTGCCTTGCGCCCGGCCCGGTCGGGGTCCGGCACGGTCGCGAACCCCGCCACCGAGCCGTCGCCCTGGACGGCGGCGGTCAGGTTGGCCACGCGGAAGCTGAGCTCGGTGCGCTCGAATCGGCCCCTGGGCTGGATGCGGACCGTGTCGTCGGCACGGACCGGGTCGGCGGCCGTGCCCCAGTCGGCGCCCGAGACGTCGAACGCGCCGCCCGCGACCGGCACGGTGGCGCTCGCCACCACGGCGCTGCCGCGCACGACGCGCACCACGACGGTGTCCGCATCGCGCAGGTCGGCGCCGGTCACGGTGTCCCCGGCGATGTTGGCGACGTAGGAGCTCGGCGTGCCGAAGGGCCGCAGCGGTCCCTCGGTCACGCCGCTGATGCGCGTGATGAGGTTGCCGCCGGTCTCGACGGTCCACAGGTTGCCCTGCGCGTCGGCGACCGGCCCTTCGGTGAGGCCGCGGCGGACCGATCCGCGGAAGCTCAGGCCCTTGGCCCCGTCGGGGCGCACCTGCTCGATCTGGTCGCCGTACTCGCCGGCCCACCAGAAGTTGTTCGCCCGGTCGACCGTGACATCCGCGGGCGCCGAGGGGCTGCGGAAGTCGCTGCCCGGCTGCTCGATCTCGGTGAAGCCGGTCCGCGCGGCCGCACAGGTCCCCGTACGCGGTTGCGGGCAGGTCGGCGCGCTGGCCGGGCTGGGGACGGCGGTCGCGGGGTCCAGCCAGGCGATCCCGCTCAGCGCCGACTCGCTGAACCAGACGCGGTTGCGCCCGTCGACCGCGATGCTGAGCGGCAACGACGTGAAGACGACGCCGCCGGGGGCCACGGGATCGGCGACCTGTGCTGCGCCGGGGATGTCGTAGTGGTCGAGGCGCACCGCCGAGGAGGAGTAGGGGCTGGTGGGATCGGGGCGCAGGCGGCCGATGCGGTTCTCGAAGATCTGCGTGAACCAGACCGATCCGTCCGGACCGAGGTCGATCGACTCCGGGGCCAGGCAGCCGCAGTCGAAGTGCGCCTCGTTGAGCTTCGTCCCGTCCTCGGTGACGCGCATGGCGCCGATGCCCGAGGCGCCCGCCTCGGCGAACCACAGCACCGTGTGGCCCAGGCCGTCGATCATGCTCTTGATACGCGTCGGCCGGCGGGTGGGTCCCTCGTTGGGTACCGGGGGCATCTCGGGACGGCAGCGCTGGATCGACGTCGGGCAGGCCTCCAGCGGGATGACCTTCATGCCCTGCGACGTGCCCGCCTGGACGAGCGCGGGGTTGATGCGCAGGAGCGCGTTGCCGCTGGCCAGCGTCGCCCAGACGATGCCCCGGCCGTCGACGGTGATGTCCGCCGGCGCCAGCGGGGGCCGCGGGTCGTCGATCGCGGTGCGCCCGCCGGGCACGGGGAAGCGGTCGACGGCGGACCGGGCCAGCGCCTCGGTGGGGCGGACCCGAGCGATCGTGTCGGTCCCGGCGAGCGTGACCCACATGTTCCCGCCGGCGTCGGGCGCCGCGTGGACCGGCGTCGCGCCGGCGCCGAACTGGAGCGCCTCGTGCTTGGTCCCGCGCTCGAGCTTGATGAACGCGCTGGCCTGGTCGCCCGTGCCGAGATCGCCGAGCCACAGGGCGAAGGCGTCGTCGGCGGGGGTGACCGTGAAGGTGCGCGATCCACCGGCGGGGATCGCCGGGTCGGCGAGGGTCCGCTCGGTCCAGTCGAAGCGGCCCCAGTCCTCGGCGCCGAGGATGCGGTTGCGGCCGTGCAGGTCATACGCCGTCATGCGGTGGGTGAATCCGTCGCGGTTGACGACCTGGACGCGGACCGGCGCGCCGGCCGCGAGGCGCAGCGGCCGGCGGGTGTCGCACGCGCCCTCGAGCGACGGCCGGCAGAGGTAGGCCTCGTTGTTCTGCAGCACGATCGTCGCGTCGGCGCCGGCGTCGCGCGGGACGCCGGCGGGCAGTTCGGTGCGCGAGCGCATCGCGCCCACGAGATTGGCGTTCTGGGCCCCCACGGCCCTTGCGGCCGAGAGGAACGCGGCCTCGCCGGTCGGATCGGCGGCGGGGTCGGCCGGGCGCGCGGGCACGCGGTCGAGCTCGTCCCACAGCAGCTTCTCGGGTGACCCGGCGGCCAGGCGGCCGATCGCCGCGCGCTTCTCGGCGGCGGTGGGGGTGGCGCCGGAGAAGCCGAACGCCTGCTGGGCGGAGGCGATGCGCTCCGTCGTCGCGGGCATCAGCGTCGCCGCGGACTCGTGGCCGGCGCGCAGGTTGGGGTCGAGGATCGCCTCCACCCGGTTCGCCGGCGGCAGCGCGACCGTGACCTCCTGGACTGCGGCGCGGGTCTCCTCGGGGACGGCGCCCAGCCCGCGTTCGATCGTGAAGCGGCTGCTCTGGTGGGTCCCGGTGGGCATGTTGTCGAGCGCCAGCGGCTGGATCGCCGAGTGCTGGCCAAAGGCGCCGGCGCCGTTGAGCAGCGGCGTGGGGTTCAGCTGCCCGCCGGCGGCGCTGCCCAGCTCGACGACCCGGTAGCGGATCCGGAAGGACTGCGTGGGCGCGGCGAACTGCAGCATCCAGGTGTCGCTGATCGTGTGCTCGCCCCAGCGGACCTGGTTGACCACGACGGTGCGCTGCGCCTCGGTGTTGCCTCCGGGCACGGTCTTGACCTTCGCGGGGGCGTTCCAGTTCAGCAGGGCGATCCCGCTGTAGGCCTTCTTGGCGATCGGGTTGCCCTCGAGGATGTCCAACGCGCGCTGGACGGCGCCGGCGACCTGATCGGGGCTCGAGTCGCTCCCGGCCATCGTCGCCAGCGCGAGATCGAGGTCGCTCTCCGGGTCTCCCGGGGAGTTCAGCGCGGCGGCGGCCGCGGCCTCGGCGGGGTCGGAGTCCTCCGGGTCGAACGGCGTCGCGAAGAGCTCGTTGAGCAGGACGTTGGGCGCGCCCACGACATGACCGAAGGTGCTCTCGCCGCCGGGCCCGGTGTTCACCGGATCCTGGGCGTACGCGAGGCCCGGGCACCCGAGCAGCGCCGCGGCTGCGGCGGCGGCCACGAGGCGGGTGATCGATCGTGGCGAGTGCGGAGAGATGGTCGCGTCCCTGCAGTGCCGGCGGGCGGTGGGGAATGCCGGTCGAGTTCCTGCGGGAATGGTCGACGCCAGGGGCTTTCGGCACATGGGGGAAGCGTGCGGATGGGGCTGCGAGTTAACGCAGGCGAACGCGGGCCAGGATGCTGCGCAGAGGCCCCGGCGCGGCTCTCAGCCGGTGCGGCCGGCTGAGGGCTCGGCGGTCCCCGAGCCCTCGGCGCCCGATTCGCTCGGCGGCGGCGGGCTGCTCTCGGCCTCCGGGGTACCCCGCTGCGGGGCCGCCTCGCTGCTCTCAGGACTGCCGCCGTCCCCGAGCAGCGCGCCGAGGAGCCCCTGGCGCTGCGGCTCGGGCTGAGCCTTGGGCTGCACGCCCTGGGCCCCCGGGCCGAAGCCCTCCTCCTCGTCGGGCGCCGTCGCCCCGCCGGTGGTCGTGTCGGTGCCCCTGGCCACGTCGGAGGGGGAGAGCGTATGGGGCGAGATGACGACGTCGCCGGCGGCGGGCAGCACGGGCGCCGTGCGCGCGGCACGGTCCCCGGG
>JACCQW010000058.1 GCA_013813955.1 Solirubrobacterales bacterium | reverse complement strand
CATCGAGCCCGACCCCCCGGCGCCGCCCGCTGCCCCCGCCGGCGCCCTGCCCGACGAGACCGACCACCCGATCGGCACTCGCCGCGCGCGCCGGATGCCGAACCCGCGCGGTCAGCACGCGCGAACGTTCGTGACCCCCCCCGGCGACGTCCCGCCCGGCCCGGCACGGGCGAGGCGCAGCCTGCGCGGCAGGGTCCTCGGCGGCGTCCTCCTGCTCGCCTTCGCACTGGCGGTGTTCGTGTTCGTCACGCTCGCGCAGCCCTTCGCGGGCGACGCAGGCGAGCCCGTCCGGGTCACGATCCCGGAGGGGTCCAGCGTGGGGGAGATTGGCGACGTCCTCGCCGCCGCCGGCATCGTGGACTCCGGCTTTCTGTTCTCCGTGCGCGCGACCGTCGGCGGCAAGCGCGACGACCTGCGCTCGGGCCCGCACACCCTGCGCGAGGACATGAGCTACGGCGCTGCGATCGACGTCCTGGCGGCGAAGCCCAAGGCCGTCGCGCCCCCCGCGACGATCGACGTCACGATTCCGGAGGGTCGCTCGCGCCGCGAGACCGTCCGGATCGTCGAGAAGGCGGGCCTGCGCGGCGACTACCTGCGCGCGTCACGGCGCTCGGGCACGCTGAGCCCGCGTGACTTCAAGGCCCCCCGGAAGACCAGCACCCTGGAAGGCTTCCTCTTCCCGGCCACGTACGAGCTGACCGGGGACGCGACCGCCGGCCAGCTCGTCGAGCGCCAGCTCGAGGCGTTCAAGGAGAACTTCGACTCGGTGAGCCTGCGCACGGCGCGGCGCAAGAACCTCACGGCCTACGACGTGCTGATCATCGCCTCGATGGTCGAGCGCGAGGCGCAGCTGGCCAAGGAGCGCCCGATCATCGCCGCGGTGATCTACAACCGCCTCGGCGACGGGATGCCGCTGGGCATCGACGCCACGATCCGCTACGCGACGAACAACTGGACCCGGCCGCTGCGCGAGTCCGAGCTGGCCATCGACTCTCCGTTCAACACACGCAAGCGCACCGGCCTGCCGCCCACGCCGATCGGCAGCCCGGGCCTGGACTCGATCCGCGCCGCGGCAAGGCCCGCGAACGTCGACTTCCTGTACTACGTCGTCAAGCCGGGCACCTGCGGCGAGCACGCGTTCTCGGCGACCGACGCGGAGTTCCAGGCGGACGTGCAGCGCTACAACGCGGAGCGCGCCCGCCGCGGGGGCAACTCGCCCACGAGCTGTTGAGCCCGCGCTACGGGGTGCTGGGCTGGCCCGTCCGCCACAGCCGCTCCCCGGCGATCATGCGCGCGGCCGGGCTGGCCGGCTATCAGCTTTTGCCTGTGCCGCCCGAGCTGTTCGCGGAGACAGTGCGCGGGCTGGGCGCCGCCGGCTTTCGCGGAGCAAACGTCACGATCCCACACAAGCAGGCCGCGCTCGCCGTGGCCACCAGCGCGTCGGCGACGGCCACCGAGATCGGCGCCGCCAACACGCTGACCCTGCACGAGGACGGCTCGATCCACGCCGACAACACCGACGCACCGGGGCTCATGGCCGCGCTGGGCCGCACGCCCGCCTCCGCGTTCGTGCTCGGTGCGGGCGGCAGTGCCAGAGCCGCGGTCTGGGCGCTGCGCACCGCCGGCGCCGACGTCGCGATCTGGAACCGCACGCGCGCGCGTGCCGAGGGCCTCGGCGCCCGCGTCGTCAGCGCGCCGGTGGCCGCCGAGGTCCTCGTCAACTGCACCAGCGTCGGTCTCGAGGACTCCACCGGCTCCACGTCCACCCTCAAGGATCTGCCGCTGGATGCCGATGGACTGGGCGAATATGCGACCGTCGTGGACCTGGTGTACGCAGCGGGGGAAACGGCGCTGATCCGAGAGGCCGGGGCACGGGGCGTGGCCACCGTGGACGGGCTGGAGGTCCTGGTTCGCCAGGGAGCGCTGAGCTTCACCGCGTGGACGGGCAGGCCGGCGCCGCTGGACACGATGCGCGCCGCGGCGCGCTATGGCCGAGCACGAACACGGTGATCCCCGAACCAGCCCCCAGACTTCACGCCGCCGACGCGCCCACCGAGCCGTGGGACGGCATCACGCGCCCGCAGCAGCAGGGCGGGCCCGCGCGCTTCTTGACCGACGTCATCGTCGAGCTGGGGCTCGCCGATCGCGAGCGAGTCGAGCAGTGCATCGAGGCGTCGCGCAACTCAAGCCGCACGCCGGAGCAGCTCCTGCTCGACCAGGGCGCCCTGACAGCGGACGGCCTGGCTCGCGCGGTCGCCGAGCGCCACGGGCTCGCCCACCTGGACCTCGGGGTCTTCCAGCCCGACCCGTCGGCCGCCAACCTCATCTCGACCGCCGCCGCCAAGCGCTACGAGGCGATTCCGGTCTCCTACGTCAACGAGCGCACGCTGCTGGTCGCGATGGCCGACCCGGCGAACGTGCTGGCCGTCGACGACATCGCGCTGATGACCGGCATGGAGATCCGCGCCGCCGTCGTCAGCCGCGAGGACATCGGCTCGCTGATCTCGCGCCTGATCCGGCTCGACGACGTGGTCGCCGACACAGCGGGCGTCGAGGAGGACCGGTCGCCGGCCGAGGTCGTCGACCTGCGCGAGTCCGCCGACGACGCGCCGGTCATCAAGCTGGTCAACCAGATCATCGCGCAGGCCGTCGAGCAGGGCGCCTCCGACGTGCATCTCGAGCCCGACGGCACCGACCTGCGCGTGCGCTTCCGCGTCGACGGCGTGCTGGCCGAGACCGCGCGCGTGCAGCGGCGGATGGTCGCCGGCGTCATCAGCCGCGTGAAGATCATGAGCGACCTGGACATCGCCGAGCGCCGCGTCCCGCAGGATGGCCGCGTCGGGCTGACCATCGACGGCCATCACGTCGACCTGCGGGTCGTGTCGTTGCCCAGCGTGCACGGCGAGTCGGTGGTCATCCGCATCCTCGACAAGGACTCCGTCGTCATGTCGATGGACAGCCTCGGGATGGCCGAGGCCGAGGAGGAGCGCTTCGAGCGCGCCTTCCGCCAGTCCTACGGAGCGGTGCTGGCCACGGGGCCGACCGGCTCGGGCAAGTCGACGACGCTGTACGCCGCTCTCAGCGAGCTCAACACGCCCGAGAAGAACATCATCACGATCGAGGACCCCGTCGAGTACCAGCTCGACGGCCTCACCCAGGTCCAGGTCAACCCCAAGGCCGGGCTGCACTTCGCCACCGGCCTGCGCTCGATGATGCGCGCCGACCCGGACATCATCATGGTCGGCGAGATCCGCGACCGCGAGACCGCGCAGATCGCGATCGAGTCCGCGCTCACCGGCCACCTCGTCCTCTCCACGCTGCACACCAACGACGCGCCCAGCGCCATCACGCGGCTGATCGAGATGGGTATCGAGCCGTTCCTGGTGGCCTCGGCGATCGACTGCGTCGTCGCCCAGCGCCTCGCCCGCCGCCTGTGCCAGCATTGCAAGCGGCGCACGATCATCCCTGCCGACACCCTGCAGTCAAACGGCATCCGCAGCCAGTTCGACGTCGAGGCCTACGAGCCCAACGGCTGCCCGCGCTGCGGACACTCCGGCTACAAGGGCCGGATCGGCGTCTACGAGGTCATGAAGGTGACCGAGGAGATCCGCGAGCTCGCCCTGCAGCGCGCGCCGGCGGACCGCATCGCCGCCATCGCGGTGAGCCAGGGGATGAAGCGCCTGCGCGAGGACGGCCTGGAGAAGGTGCGCCTCGGCGTGACCTCGATCGCCGAGGTCACCCGCGTGACCGGCTCGGGCGCCTAGGTCACTTTCAGCGGGGGCGGCTCGCCGACCTCGGCGGCGGGGGGGTTGCGCTCGAAGCCGGCAGCGCGGTAGGCGTCGAGCTCGTCGAGCGTCTCGTGCTCGAGCAGCGCCTGCGTGAGCGACTCGAGGCGCTCGCGGTTGTCGTTGAGCATCCGCTTGGCCTTCTCGTAGCAGGCCTCGATGATCCGCCGGACCTCGCGGTCGACGAGCTCGCGCGTCTCGTCGGAGATCTGCCCGGAGGTGCCCGGGAAGTACGGCTCCTCGGCGGGGGAGGGCAGGACGGAGACCAGCCCGATCACGTCGGACATGCCCCAGCGCCCGACCATCTGACGCGCGATGCTCGTCACCTGCTCGAGGTCGGACTCCGCGCCGGTGGTCACGTTGCCGTAGATGATCTCCTCCGCCGCCCGCCCGCCCAGCGCGCCGACGATGCGACCCTCCAGGTAGCGGGCGTCATAGCCGTAGCGGTCGGCGTCCGGCGACTGGAAGGTCACGCCCAACGCACGCCCGCGCGGGACGATCGAGACCTTGCGCACAGGGTCGGCACCGGGCTCGAGCATGCCCAGCACCGCATGGCCGGACTCGTGGTAGGCCGTGCGCTCGCGCTCCTCGGGTGAGATCGTGATCCGGCGCTCGGCGCCGAGGATGATGCGCTCCAGCGCGTCGGCGAGGTCACCCGTCGTGACGGCCTTGTGGTCGCGGCGGGCGGCCAGCAGTGCGCCCTCGTTGACGAGGTTGCGCAGGTCGGCGCCCACCATGCCCGGCGTCGTGGAGGCCAGCTGGGCGAGGTCGACGTCCTCGTGCAGCGGCACGGAGCGCGTGTGGATCTCGAGGATGAAGCGCCGGCCATCCTTGTCGGGCGGATTGACGGTCAGGCGCCGGTCGAAGCGCCCGGGGCGCAGCAGCGCGGGATCGAGGATCTCGGGCCGGTTCGTGGCGGCCAGCACGATGACGCCCTCCTTGCCCGAGAAGCCGTCCATCTCGGTGAGGATCTGATTGAGCGTCTGCTCACGCTCGTCGTGGCCGCCGCCCATGCCCCCGCCGCCGCCCCGCGAGCGGCCGATCGCGTCGAGCTCGTCGATGAAGATGATCGCCGGCGCGGCCTTCATGGCCTGGTCGAAGAGGTCGCGCACGCGGCTGGCGCCGACGCCGACGACCATCTCGATGAACTCCGACGCGCTGAGGCTGAAGAAGGGCACGTCGGCCTCACCGGCCACCGCGCGCGCGAGCAGAGTCTTGCCCGTGCCCGGCGGGCCGGAGAGCAGCACGCCCTTGGGGATCGCGGCGCCGAGCTTGCGGTAGCGGTCGGGGTTCTTGAGGAAGTCGACGATCTCGACGAGCTCCTCCTCGGCCTCGTCGATCCCCGCGACGTCGTCGAAGGACACGCGCGTGGCGCTGGCGTCGTAGCGCTTGGCCTTCGAGCGTCCCAGGCCGCCGAGCCCGCCCGCGCCTCCGGCGGCGGCTGCCTTGCGGATGAAGAAGATGAACAGGCCGACGAGCAGCAGCGTGGGCCCGAAGGAGATCAGCAGCGTGGCCAGCAACGACCGGCCCTCGTCGATCGAGCTGGCGTTGACCTGCACGTCCTCGCGGATGAGCAGCTGCAGCAGCTGGTCGTCCTCGGCGAAGGTGGGGCGGACGGTCTCAAAGGTCTTCTCGGGGCCCTCGCCCTGGAACTTCGCCTCCGTCTTGAACGCACCCTGGATCACGTCGTTGTTGGCGTTGACCTCCTCCACGTTGCCCTCCGCGACCTGGGCGCGGAAGAACGTGTACGGGACGTCCAGGCGACGGTCCTCGCTGGTGGGGATGAGCTGGCCGAGGAGGATGTTCAGGGCCAGCAACCCGAGCAGGAAGTACCAGAAGCGCCGGCCCCCTGGCGGGCGCGGCATGCGCCGGGCAGGGGCCTTCTCCTTGTCGGCGGGCTCGCGCTCGCCCTCGACGCGCCACGGTGTGCGCTGCTGATTGTCGGCCATCTCCCTTGCGGATCATACGGTCGTCCATATCGGGGGCCTAAGCGCCGAGCGGCGCGGCACCGGGCCGATGTGGCCCAGATGAGCGACCTGGACTTCGCCGACCTCCTCATGGAGGTCATCGAGCGCAACGCGTCAGACCTGCACCTCACCGCCGGTGCGCGGCCGACCGTGCGCGTGCGCGGGCGCCTGACGGCGCTGGAGGACTACCCGGTGCTCACCACGGAGCAGACGCGCGAGATCGTCTACGCGATCCTCAGCAACGACCAGCGCCAGCGTCTGGAGACGGACTGGCAGATCGACTTCGCCTACTCGATCCCCGGTCGTGCGCGCTTCCGCGTCAACGCGTACTACCAGCGTGCGGCGATCGGGGCGGCGTTCCGCCTGATCCCCTTCGCGATCAAGTCCGTCGCGGAGCTGGGCCTGCCGCCGGCGATCCACGACCTGGCCAACAAGCCGCGCGGTTTCGTGCTCGTCACCGGGCCGACCGGCTCGGGCAAGTCGACCTCGCTGGCCGCGGTCGTCGACGAGATCAACAGCACCCGTGAAGAGCACATCATGACCATCGAGGACCCGATCGAGTTCCTCCACAGCCACAAGAAGTGCATCGTCAATCAGCGCGAGATCGGCTCGGACGCGCAGTCGTTCGGCGCCGGACTGAAGGCCGCGCTGCGCCAGGACCCCGACGTGATCCTCGTCGGGGAGATGCGCGACCTGGAGACGATCCACACCGCGCTGACCGCGGCGGAGACCGGGCACCTCGTCTTCGCCACGCTGCACACCCAGGACACGCCGCAGACCATCGACCGCATCATCGACGTCTTCCCCGCCTCCCAGCAGCAGCAGGTGCGCGTGCAGCTGTCGGTCGCGCTGCAGGGGATCATCACCCAGCAGCTGCTGCCCACGGCCGACGGCGCCGGGCGCGTCGCCGCGTGCGAGGTGCTGCTGGCCACGCCCGCGATCCGCAACCTCATCCGCGAGGGCAAGACCCACCAGATCTACTCGTCGCTGCAGACCGGCTCCAACGTCGGCATGCAGACCATGGACGCCGCCCTGGCCACCCTGGTGCGCAGCGGCAAGATCACCCAGAAGCTGGCCGAGCAGCGGTCGGGGACCCCGGAGGAGCTGCGCCGCCTGCTCGGCGCGGCGAGCTTCACCGCCACGGCATGAGCACCTTCGTCTTCAAGGCGATCGACCTCACCGGCCAGCAGGCCAAGGGGGAGGTCGAGGCCGAGTCCAAGCAGTCGGTCTCCGATCAGCTGAAGTCCCGCGGCCTGATCGTCCTGGACATCGCCGACAAGCGGGTGTCCAAGGACATCGAGATCCCATGGCTGAACCGGATGAAGCTCGGCGACCTGTCGATCATGACCCGCCAGCTGGCGACGATGGTCTCCAGCGGCATGACGATCCTGCGGGCGCTGTACGTGCTCGAGTCCCAGACCGAGAACAAGAAGCTCACCGAGGTGCTCGTCGGGGTGCGCAAGGACGTCGAGGCGGGCCTGCCGCTGTCCGAAGCGATGCAGCGCCACCCGAAGACCTTCAACCCGCTCTACATCGCGATGACGCGCGCGGGGGAGACCGGCGGCGTGCTGGAGGAGTCCCTGCTGCGGGTCGCCGACCAGCTCGAGAAGGAGGAGTCGCTTCGCCGCCAGGTCAAGTCGGCGATGGCCTACCCGATCGTGATCCTCAGCTTCGCGATGATCGTGATGCTCGCGATGGTCGCGTTCATCGTGCCGGTGTTCGCCGGCGTCTTCGAAGAGCTCGGCAGCGACGCCAAGCTGCCCGTCATGACGCAGTTCGTCATGTCCATCTCCGGCGTGGTGACCGGCCAGTGGTACCTGCTGCTCGCCGGTACCGTCGGCATCGTCGTCGGCTTCGCGAAGTGGAAGAAGACCGACAAGGGCCGGTCGATGTGGCAGCGCTTCCTGCTGCGCATCCCATTCAAGATCGGCGACATCTTCCAGAAGGTGGCGCTGGCCCGGTGGTCGCGCACGTTCTCCGCGCTGATGGGCGCCGGCGTGCCGCTGCTGCAGGCGATCGACATCACCAGCCAGTCCGCGGGCAACGTCGTCGTCGAGGATGCGATGACCAAGGTCACCGAGAACGTCAAGGCGGGCGGCACGATCGCCGCCCCGCTGATGGACTCGCCGGTCTTCCCCGCGATGGTCGGCCACATGGTCAAGGTGGGCGAGGAGACCGGCGCCCTGACCACGATGCTCTCCAAGATCGGAGACTTCTACGAGGACCAGGTCGACGCGTCGGTCAAGGCCCTCACCTCGATCCTCGAGCCGGTCATGATCGTCTTCGTCGGCGGCATCGTCGGGTTCATCGTCATCTCGATGTACCTACCGCTGTTCAGCGTCTACGACCAGATCAAGTAGCGGGAGCCCGGCGCCAGGGCGTCGGGACGGCGGTCGATGGGTAGCCCGGGACAGGTTCCCGACTTCGAGGAAAAGAGTCTCATGCCCGATCCCAACGCCCGCGACGCCAAGCTCATCCAGTACCTCAACGAGGCCTACGGTAAAGAGCGTCAGCTGGAGACCGCCCTGCAGGCGCACATCGCGATGACGACGCGTGATGCTTACAAGAAGAAGCTCAAGGCGCACCTGAAGGAGACCAAGGCCCACGCGAAGGACGTCAAGGCGCGGATCAAGAAGCTCGGCGGCACCGCCGACGAGGTCGAGATGCCGGGGCCCGACGTGCTGGCCGGCGTGGTCACGAAGGCCCAGACGGTGGCACGCAAGGGCGCGGCGGCCGCGCAGGGCCCGCTGCACGCGCTGCGCGGCACCGGCGAGGAGGAGAAGCTCCTCAAGAACGCCAAGACCGAGTACGCCAACGAGGCCGAGGAGATCGCGACCTACACGGCGATCCAGAGCCTCGCGGAGGCGGTCAACGACAAGGAGACCGCGCAGCTGGCCAAGCGTATCCTGCGCGAGGAGGAGCGGATGGCCTCCTACCTGGCCAAGCTCATCCCGACGCTGACCAAGTCCGTCGCGACCGCGGAGGTGCCGGCGGCCGAGCGCAGGAAGCCGGGCGCGCGGCGGTCGTCGGCCGGCCGCCGCACCAGCACGCGGCGCACGCCCGCGAAGAGCCCTTCTGCGAAGCGTGCGAGCGCCAAGAGCGCCGCCACGAAGAGCGCCGCCACGAAGAGCGCGAGCGCTAAGAGCGCGAACACGAGGAGCGCGAACACGAGGAGCGCGAGCACGAAGAGGGCGGGCACCAAGCGCTCGGGCACCAAGCGCGCGCCTGCCAGGCGCGCCGCCACGAAGCGCACGACCACCCGGGCATCGCGGTCATAGCGCCGCAACCCGCGCGGCGGCCCTCACCGACGAAAGAGCCCGGCCACCCCAGCCCCTTCGTGGGCTCGCTGACCGTCGCCCGGCGCCGTTAGCGGTCGTCGACCGCCACACGGCGATCGGAGCCGATCGTGAGCGCGCGGCGGCCGGCCAGCAGCTCGAGCAGCTCCGCGCCGACGACCTCGCGCCGCCAGCCCTCGAGCGTGCGCACGCTGGGCTCCGGCTCGCGGTCACGGACCGCGAGCACGATGCGCTGAAGGTCCGCACGCGCGGCCATGAGCTCGTAGGCGAGTCCCGCCTCGAGCGCGCGCGTGCGCACGAGCGCCTCGGCGAGCGCGATGACCGGCGCATCGAGCGGGTCGGGCTGCGAGGGACGTTCGCCGTCGACGGGGATCGGGTCGCGCTCGCGACCGCGCTCCACCGCGGCGAGGATGGCCCGGCCCCGGCGGCGCAGCGTGTGCTCGTTGATGCCGCGGATCTGCTCGAGCTCGCGCATGGCGGACGGGCGGCGCTTGGCGACCTCCACGAGCCCGGCGTCGCTGAGCACCGAGGGGACCGGTCGGTCCTGCGTCCGCGCGGTCTCCTCGCGCCACTCGACGAGCTCGCGGGCGATGGCGCGCAGCTTCGGGTCCAGCGAGTTGATCCGCGGCAGCTTGGCGAAGATGAGGTCGGGGTCGCGCTCGTCGGTGGTCTGCGCGAGAGCCCTGCACTCCTCCCTGGCCCACCCCAGGCGGTCGCGGCCGTCGAGGCGCTCCTGCAGCGCGCCGGCCGCCTGCAGCAGGTGGCGCACATCGTCGCGCGCGTACTCGACCTGCTCCTCGCTGAGCGGCCGCGCGTCCCAGCGCGTGAAGCTCGCGCTCTTGTTCAGCCGCACGCCCAGCAGCTCGCCCAGCAGCGCCTCGTAGCCGAGTTGCGCGCGCAGGCCGGCGAAGCCCGCGGCGAGCTGCGTGTCGAAGAGGTTCGTCACGTCGGTGGACCACGTGCGGCGCAGCAGCGCGACGTCCTGACGCCCGGCGTGCATGACGATCTCGACCTCGGGGTCGCCGAGCGCGTCGGCCAGCGGGCCGGGGTCCAGCGTGTCGTCGAGCGGATCGAGGACGTCGATGCGCACGCCGCCGCCGGGCTCCTGGACCGCGACCTGGACGAGGCACAGCAGCGTGCGGTAGCGACCCTCGCCCATGAACTCCGTGTCGATGCCCAGACGGCCGGAGGCCCGCGCGTGCTCCGCCAGCTCCATGACGTCGCGGCTGGTGCCCAGGTCGCCCATCCGGTCGGACCCTACCCTGGCGGGTCCTCGTCGGGCCAGCGTCCGTGGCGCGAGAAGTACTCGCGTGCCGCGTCCTCGTCGTCGCGCTCGCGGTCGCCGGTGACCCCCACCCGGTAGAAGAAGTTCAGCAGCCAGATCGACAGCCCGGCCCCCACGAGAGCGCATGCGGCCTCCAGCCCGTTGAGGTCGCGCCGGATGGCCAGGATGAGCAGGCCCGACGAGCACACCATTATGGGCAGCCAGGTGCGGATGAAGGCGATCACTGCGCGGCGAGCAGCGTGGGCTGCAGCGGCAGCGCCGCTGGGTCGAAGCGCTCGAGCAGCTGCGCGATCGGCGTCGCCTCTCCGGGCTCTGCGAGGCCTACCGTGGCCGCGAGCTCGGCGCGCACCTCGGCGGGCGATCGGCCGGCGGCGATGCGGTCGGCCAGCGTGATCGCGCCATGGCGCTTGGCCAGCCGTGCCCCGTCGGGGCCGAGGATGAGCGGGACGTGCGCGTGGGCCGGCGCGGGCAGGTCCAGCAGCGCGGCGAGGTGCAGCTGCCGTGGTGTCGAGTCGAGCAGGTCGGCGCCGCGGACCACTTCGCCGACGCCCTGATCGGCGTCGTCGACGACGACCGCGAGGTTGTAGGCGGGGGCGCCGTCGTTGCGGCGCACCACGAAGTCGTCGACGACGCCCTCCCGCCGGCCGAGCAGGCGATCGGTGAACGCGATACGCGCGCCGCCCGCGTGCAGGCGCAGGGCCGGCGGGCGCCCTGCCCGCTCGCGCTCGGCCCGCTCGGCGGCGCTCAGCGCGCGGCACGTGCCGGGATAGGCGCCCTCCACCGGGGGCCCGTGCGGCGCCGAGGAGGCCTTGCGGATCTCCGCCCGCGTGCAGTAGCAGGGGTAGAGCAGGTCCCTCGCGTCCAGCCTCGCGATCACCGCGGCGTAGAGCTCCAGGCGCGTGGACTGGCGGACTACCGGGCCGTCCCAGTCCAGGCCGAGCGCTGCGAGCTCGGCGAGCTGGGCGTCGGCGGCGCCGGGACGCACACGGCCCGGGTCGAGGTCGTCTATGCGCAGGTGAAAGCCGGCGCCGGCCGCGCGCGCGAAGAGCCACGCGAGCAGCGCCGTGCGCAGGTTTCCCAGGTGCAGCGCACCCGTGGGTGACGGCGCGTAGCGACCGGTGGCGCGCATGCGCTCACCGTAGCGAGGGGACGCAGTCGGTC
>JACCQW010000479.1 GCA_013813955.1 Solirubrobacterales bacterium | reverse complement strand
CTGACCTCGCGGGCCCCGGCCTCGAGCGTGGGGGAGACCTGCGTGCCGGAGGCGTCGTCGAAGGTGCCGTCCTCATCGAGATCCCACGTGAACGACGTGGGCGACCCGGTCGCCGAGGCGGTGAACGTGACGGGTCCGGCCGGCGCGGAGTCCGGCCCCGCGATCGCGGCCGTGGGGATGCGGTCGCGCACCCACCCGTTCAGCGCCGGCGCCCCGATCCGCGTGTAGACCCCGGGGAACTCGGGATTGGCGCACGGGTCCTCCTCGGTTCCTCCGAAGGACGTGATCCCGACGAGCGCGAAGCGCCGCGCCCGCGGGACCATGATCGGCCCGCCCGAGTCACCCACACAGGCGTCGCGAAACGCATCGCCGGCGCACAGCATCACCGCCGGGTTGTAGGCCGATCCGTAGACCCCGCAGGATGAGTCCGGCCGGATCGGCACCTGGGCCTGCTGGAGGTCGTCCGGGAAGGGCCCGTCGAAGTCGTTCGTCGAGCCCCATCCGATGATCGTTGCTACCCGGCCCGACTGCCACAGGGCCTCCTCGCCGGGAGCGATGAGGCCGAGCGGGCGATAGGGCGCCGGTCGGTTCAGGTGCAGGAGAGCGACGTCGTTGTCCTCGCCGTCGGCCTCCGGGAGCGGATAGCCCTCGTGGACGATCACGGTGTCTACGGCGTAGCTGTCGCTGAGCTGCGAGCGCCGGCTGTCGCCCATGCGAACCTGGAAGGAGGCGGGGGGAAGGTCCGTGCGTGTGAGCGGTGGCTGCTGCGTCGCGCAGTGCGCGGCCGTCAGAAACCACCGGCCGCTGACGAGCGTGCCCGCGCACAGGCCGGTGCCGTTGATCCTCAGCTCCCCGTGTGCCGGCCACGCACGCGTCGCCGCGGGCGAGCCGCCGACGATCCGCGACGGCGGGCGCTCGAGCTGCGCGGCAGCCGGAGAGGCGGTGAGCGCGACGGCCAGCAGGACCGCGACAGGCCCGCCTGAGCGTCGTGGGTGCCGCCACCGGTCGGACATCGAAACATCGTAGCCCGCGCTCCGAGCGCGGAGGTTTCGTGACGATCGTCACGCGGTAGACCCCCGGCCATGAGGAGGGGGAGCCTGGCCATACGTGTCGCGCTCGCGCTCGCGCTCGCTCTCGCGCTCGCGATGGCCGGCTGCGGCAGCGACGACCGCAGCTCAAGCGGCCGGCAGACCCTCACCTGGTTCATCGCCCAGCAGCCCGGCGGCGCGCTGGACGAGATCACCAAGCGCTGCAGCGAGCAGTCCGGTGGGCGCTATGAGATCGAGCTCGAGCTCCTTTCCGCCAACGCCGACCAGCAGCGCGAGCAGCTCGTGCGCCGCCTGGGCGCCGAGGACGACAGCATGGACCTCCTCGGCCTGGACGTGGTGTGGACCGGCGAATTCGCCAACGCCGGCTGGCTCGCGCCGATCCCGCGGCAGACCGAGGAAGCGATCACCCAGAACGTGTTCGACAGCGTGATCGCGACCGCCCAGTTCGAGGACGAGCTCGTCGTCGCTCCGATCTGGTCGAACACCCAGCTGCTGTGGTACCGCAAGGACCGCGTGCCCGACCCGCCGCAGACGTGGGGCGAGATGATCGACCAGGCTGAGAAGATCGGCCCCGCCGAGGGGCGCATCCAGGTGCAGGCCAACCGCTACGAGGGCCTCACGGTGCTGGTCAACCAGCTCATCGAGTCGGCGGGCACGTCGATCCTCTCCGGCCCGGGCGAGATCCAGCTCGAGCGCGCGCCGACCGAGGAGGCGCTCGCGGTCCTCGGCCGGCTGTCGAACTCCCCGGTCGCCGCGACGAACATCACGACCTCGACGGAGGACACGGCGCGCATGGGCTTCGAGGACGGCAGCGCTTCCTTCATGATCAACTACCCCTTCGTCTACACGTCCGCCAAGGACAACGCGCCCGACGTCTTCAAGCAGATCGCGGCCGCGAAGTTCCCCGCGGTGGGAGACGGCGAGCAGGGCGCTCCGCCGATCGGCGGCATCAACATCGGCGTGTCCGCGTTCTCGGAGAATCCCGAGCTCGCCTTCGACGCGGTCGAGTGCCTCGTCGGGGCCGAGAACCAGCTGAAGGTGACCGAGCTCGAAGGCCTGCCGCCGGTCCGCTCGGACCTGTTCGACCGCGCGGAGATCCGCAAGGCCTATCCCGGCTTCGCCGACGTGATCCGCCGGTCGATCCAGGACGCCGCCCCACGGCCCTCCGAGACGCCGGCCTACCAGGACCTGTCGCTGGCCATTCAGCGGGCGGTGCACCCGACGACCGACATCGATCCGCAGAACCCCGATGAGGCCTACGAGAAGCTGCGCGACAGGGTCGAGCAGGCCATCAAGCGGGAGGGCCTGCTGTGACCGCGGTCCCCGCGCGCAAGGGGCCCGCGCGCAGCGACAAGACCGTCGCCGAGCGGCGGCTCGGGCTCATGCTCTGTGCCCCGGCGGTCATCGCGATGCTGCTGGTCACGGCTTACCCGATCGGCTACGCGCTCGTGCTGTCCGTGCAGGACATCGACCTGCGCTTCCCCGAGGAGGGCGGCTTCGTTGGGCTGGACAACTACGTCGCGGTCCTGAGCTCGGAGCTGTGGTGGCAGGGCGTCTTCAACACGACGTTCGTCGCCGTCATCTCGGTGGCCATCGAGCTGGTGCTGGGGATGATCCTGGCGCTCATCA
>JACCQW010000451.1 GCA_013813955.1 Solirubrobacterales bacterium | reverse complement strand
GCTCGGGATGACCCGCGTGGCCGCCTGCTGCTCGCGCAAAAAGGCGAGGAGGTTCTTCGCCGCTCGCTCATCCAGGTCGTAGTCACGCTCGAGCACCTCGGCGGGCTGGTCGACCGCCCAGCGCGAGAAGGCGCCGATCGCCGCGCCCAGCTCCTTGGGGCGCCCGACGCTGTCACCGCGCCAGAAGGGCACCGCGCCGGGGGCGCCCGGCGCGGGCGTCACGGTGACCCGATCGCGGCCGATCTCCTCGATGCGCCACGTGCTCGCGCCGAGCAGGAACGTCTGCCCGGCACGCGCCTCGTAGACCATCTCCTCGTCGAGCTCGCCAACGCGCCGGCCGTCGGGCAGCGTGACGCTGAACAGGCCGCGGTCGGGGATGGTCCCGGCGTTGGTCACGGCGAGCTGACGCGCACCCTTGCGCGCGCGGATCGTCCCCGCGACGCGGTCCCACACGATGCGCGCGCGCAGCTCGCCGAACTCGGCGCTGGGGTAGCGCCCGTCGAGCATGTCCAGCACGTTCTCCAGCAGCGGGCGCGAGAGCTCGGCGTAGGAGTGGGTGCGGGTGATGAGCGCATGCAGGTCGTCGACGGCGACCGTCTCCTCGTCACCGGCGCTCGCCGCGATCGCGACGATCTGCTGCGCCAGGACGTCGAGCGCGTTGCGGGGCACGACCGTCGGCTCGATCCGCCCCTCGCGCATGAGCCTGGTGACCACGGCGCACTCGAGCAGGTCGGCACGGAACTTGGGGAAGATGCGGCCCTTGGAGACGTCGCCGACGTTGTGGCCCGCGCGCCCGATGCGCTGCAGCCCGCGCGCGACGGACTTCGGCGACTCCACCTGCAGGACGAGGTCGACCGCGCCCATGTCGATGCCGAGCTCCAGCGAGCTGGTGGCGACCAGGCAGGGCAGCTCGCCCGCCTTGAGCAGCTCCTCGACGACCGTGCGCTCCTCGCGGGCCAGCGAGCCGTGGTGCGCGCGGGCGATCTCCTTCTCCGCCAGCTCGTTGAGGCGCAGCGCGAGGCGCTCGGCGCCGCGGCGGTTGTTGACGAACACGATCGTCGAGCGGTGCTCCTCGACGAGGCGCAGGATCTCGGGGTAGATCGCCGGCCAGATCGAATTGCGCGTGGCCTCGCCGCCCGGGACGGGCTCCAGGGGGTCGAGCGGTTCGCCGGTCTGGCCCGGCTCGCGCATCGACTCCACCGGGACGTGGATCTGCAGGTCCAGTGGCTTGCGCAGGCCCGCGTCTACGATCGTGCACCGGCGCCGCGGCCCGACCAGGAAGCGCCCGACCTCCTCGAGCGGGTTCTGGGTGGCGCTCAGACCGATGCGCTGGGGTTCCCCGTCGTCGCGCAGGGCGGCCAGGCGCTCGAGCGTCAGCGCGAGGTGCGCGCCACGCTTGGTCGCGGCGACGGCGTGGATCTCGTCGACGATCACCGCCTCGACGCGCGTCAGGATCTCGCGCGCCTGCGAGGTGAGCATGAGGTACAGCGACTCCGGGGTGGTGATGAGGATGTCCGGAGGGTTGCGGCGCATCGCGGCACGGTCGCGCTGGGGCGTGTCGCCGGTGCGGATGCCCACCGACAGGTCGGCTCCGATGCCGCGCAGCGGCGCGCGGAGGTTGCGGTCGATGTCGTAGGCCAGCGCCTTCAGCGGGGAGACGTAGACCAGGCGCGTGTGGGAGGCCGGCTCGCGGCTGAGACGGTCCAGGCCCCACATGAACGCGGCCAGCGTCTTGCCCGAGCCGGTCGGCGCGGAGATCAGCGTGTGCTCGCCGGTGGCGATCGCCGGCCAGGCCTGCGCCTGCACGGCGGTGGGCTCGACGAAGGCAGACCCGAACCACTCGCGGACATGGGGCGCGAAGGCGGACAGCGGCATCGCGTCAGGGTACGCGCAACCGCCGGTCCTGCGACCCCGCTGAGACGCCAGTTCGCGTCAGGGCGTACGTTGACGCTGTGAGGATGCGTCGCCGCTGGGTCATCGCCGCGTTGCTCGCCGCCCCGCTCGTGCCGGCGGTGTCCGCGACCGCGCCCGCCGGCGCCCGGGAGGAGGGCCGTGTCGCCGCGGACGCCGGCGCCC
>JACCQW010000446.1 GCA_013813955.1 Solirubrobacterales bacterium | reverse complement strand
GCGGCCGGGCGCCCACCGACCACACAGGAGGTTCCCCATGTCCGTTCTTTCCCGCTCCGCACTGGAGTCCAGCCCGCTCGCCGACCTGCACGAGATCGCATCCGAGCTCGGCATGGACGGCTACCGCCGGCTGCGCAAGGCCGACCTCGTCGCGGCGATCGTCGAGCGTCAGGGCGGCGATGCGGCCGACACCGGCGACCCGGTGGACGAGGCGGCCGAGGTTCTCGAGGTCGCGGCTGCCGAGGGCGACGACGACGACGGCGGCGAGGCGCCCGTGCGCTCCCGCTCGCGTCGCGGCGGCCGTGGACGCAGCCGTGCTCGCGACCGTGACGAGGGCGGCGAGGAGGGCAGCACCGATGATGACGCCGGCTCGCCCGAGCGCGCTCCGCGCCGCTCGCGCGGCGGCCGTGAGGACCGCGGCGGCCGTGAGGACCGCGGCGGCCGTGAGGATCGCGGCGGCCGTGAGGATCGCGCCCCGAGGGAGGAGAAGATCGTCACGGGCAGCGTCGAGCTGCTCGCCAACGGGTCGGGCTTCGTGCGGGTCAACGCGCCCGAGACCTCCGACGAGGACGTCTACGTGTCCGCCGCCCAGGTTCGCCGCTGCGAGCTCGTCGACGGCGACGCGGTCTCCGGCCCGCTGCGCCCCCCGCGCCGCTCGGAGCGCTACCCCTCGCTCGTGCGCGTGGACACCATCAACGGCCGCCCGGCCGACGAGGTCTCCGAGGGCACGAAGTTCGAGGATCTGCCCGCCGGCTACGCCACGGAGCGCCTGGCCATCGAGGGCGACGACCCGACGCTGAAGGCGATCGCCTGGCTGACGCCGATCGGCCGCGGCTCGCGCGCGGTGATCACCGGCGCGCCACGCGCCGGCAAGACCGAGGCGCTGCGCCGCCTGGCGGGCGCGCTGGCCGGCCAGGAGGGACTGGAGCTGAGCATCGTGCTCGCCGGCGTGCGCCCCGAGGAGATCGGCGAATGGAAGGCCGGCCCCGTCGAGCCCGTCTGCGCCGTCAGCTTCGCCGCCCCCGCCGACGCGCAGGGGCATGCGGTCGAGCGCGCCGTGGAGACCGCCAAGCGCATTGCCGCACGCGGCGGCCATGCCGTGGTGCTCATCGACAGCCTCGAGCACGTCCCCGCGCCCCTCGCGCGCAAGGCGCTGGCCGCGGCGCGCAACATCGTCGACGGCGGGTCGCTGACCGTCATCGCCGCGGCGCCCGCGCCCGTGGGCGGCGAGAGCACGGTCGTCGCGCTCGACGTCGAGCTGGCCAGCACGGGGCGCTTCCCCGCTCTCGACCTCGCGGCCAGCGGGACGCTGCGCCCGGAGCTGCTGGTGGGGGAGAAGGGCGCCGAGGCGATCGCCCAGGCGCGCTCAGAGGCGCTGGGCGCCTAGCGCACCCCGGCTGCGGGCGCCTAGCGCGGCACGTAGGCGACGCGGTCCCAGGAGGGCTCGGGCGCCAGCTCGATCGCCTCACCGTCGCGATCGGGCTGTACGTAGGCGAAGGTGTGCGACCCGGCGTCGAAGGCGATGTCCAGCTCACCCTCCTTCACGCGCTGGTCCAGCCACGCGGAGCGGAAGACCAGGCGGCGCAGCCAGTGCACCAGCGAGCGGTCCGACGGGCCGCACAGGTCGGGCCAGCAGTCGTTGACGTGCTCTCCCAGCGCGGAGGCGGGATCCTGGATCTCGCCGTTGACGGCCAGGTTGACGAGGTCGTCGAGCTCGGACTCGCCCAGGCGGCCGCCCACGAAGCCGAGCCTGAGCGCCGCCTGCTCGCAGCGCTCGGAGAAGTCTCGTTCGTTGAAGGTGAAGCGCAGCTCCCCGTACTCCAGGACGAAGTCCTCGCCCGAGTCGTAGTTCCCGCGTCGTTGAGTGTCGTCCATCCGCGTCGGCATCCTAGGGGCGAGTCCTTCCCCGCCCCGAGCGATGCATAGGATGTTGCAGCTCGTGGCCCATCCTGCGCGTCCCCACCCGTTGATGAACCACCCGTAGTGGCCCTCCAGGACCTCAGCGGCCGGACCGTCGCGATCACCGGGGCCTCGTCGGGCATCGGCGAGGCGACCGCGCTGGCGTTCGCCGCGGCGGGCGCCGCGGTCGCCCTGGGGGCCCGGCGCGCGGACCGCATCGAGGCGCTCGCCCAGCGGATCTCCGACGACGGCGGCACCGCGGTGGCGATCGAGGCCGACATCGGCGAGGAGGCCTCCGCACGGGCCTTCGTCGAGGGCGCGCACGAGCGTCTCGGCGGCCTGGACGTCCTCGTCAACAACGCCGGCGTGATGCTCCTGGGGGCCGTCGAGGCCGCCGACACCGAACACTGGCGGCGCATGATCGACGTCAACTGCCTGGGCCTCCTGTACTGCTGCCACGCGGCGCTGCCGATCATGCGCGAGCGCGGCGGCGGGCACATCGTCAACCTCTCGTCGGTGGCCGGGCGCCGCGCCGGCCTGGGGGCCGCCGTCTACAACCTCACGAAGTTCGGGGTGACCGGGTTCTCCGAGGCGCTGCGCCAAGAGGCGCTGCACATGGGCGTGCGGGTGACGATCGTCGAGCCCGGCTACGTGGAGACCGAGCTGCAGGGCCACAACGCCCACAACCCGGTGGTCATGCAGGCCACCGAGAAGATGGCCGAGCAGATCGGCGACCCGCTGCAGGCCTCGGACATCGCCGACGCGATCCTCTACGCCGTCGCCCAGCCCCAGCACGTCTCGATCAACGAGGTGCTGGTGCGCCCGACCGGCCAACGCAACTAGCGGCGATCCAGCGCCGATCCTGGCTCGTCACCCACGACCACGGAATTCGGAATCCAGCATCCCGCCCCGCGTCGGTCGCGCCGGCGCAGGGGGCGAACTTCGGGGCGTGCCCGCCTACAGGGGGCATGACCCACGACGACGCCGCCACCATCCTGGTCGTCGAGGACGACGACGTCACCCGCTCGTTCCTCGCCGACAACCTCGCCGCCGACGGCTATGACCCGCTGGTGGCCGACTGCGCCGCCGACGGGCTGCGCCTGCTGGAGCGCAAGTTCCCCGACCTCGCGCTCGTCGACCTCGGCCTGCCCGACGCCAGCGGCTTCGAGCTGCTGCGCCGCGTCCGCGACGCCGACGGGGTCGCCAGCCGCATCGACCCGGCCATGCCGCTGGTCGTCGTCAGCGGCCGCTGCGGCGAGCTCGACCGCATCCGGGGCTTCGAGCGCGGGGCCGACGACTATGTCTGCAAGCCGTTCAGCTACCCCGAGCTGCGGGGCCGGATCGCGGCGCTGCTGCGCCGGGCCGACCGGCGGCCGGCGTCCGGCCGGCTGCGGGTCGGTGAGCTCGAGCTCGACCCGCTCTCGCGCGACGTGAGGGTATGCGGGGAGCGTCTCGCGCTGTCACAGAAGGAGTTCGCGCTGCTGCGCACGCTGGCCGCCGAGCCAACCCGCGTGTTCACCAAGGACGAGCTGCTGCGCACGATCTGGGGCTTTCGCGCGCGCGGCACGACCCGCACGCTGGACTCCCACGCCTGCCGCCTGCGCCACAAGCTGGGCGCCCATGGGCATCGCTTCGTGGTCAACGTGTGGGGGGTGGGCTACCGGCTCGTCGACGGGCCTGGGGGGACCTGAGGGTGGCCCCGGGGCTCGGCCTCCTGGGTTGGCTGATGGCCACCGTCGGGCTGGCGTTCGCGCTGCTGTACCGCTGGGAGCTGCGCCGCCGCAAGGAGATGGTCGCCCGTGCCTGCCACGAGCTGCGCGGCCCGCTGACCGCTGCGCGGCTGAGCCTGGCGACGATCGAGCGCCGCGGCGAGGCGCCCTCCGAGCGCGTCTTCGGCCTCGATCTCGAGTTGCGGCGCGCCGGTCTGGCGCTCGACGACTTCGCGGCGGCGCGCAGCGGGCGGAGGATGACCGATCGCGTCGAGCCCGTGGAGGTCGCCGAGCTGCTCGAGGAGCAGATCGCCAGCTGGGGCGTGGTCGCGGGCGCCTTCGCGAGCACCGTGCACCTGGGCTGCCTGCTGCCCGGGGCGATCGTCCAAGGCGACCGGCTGCGTCTCGCGCAAGCGGTGTCCAACCTGCTGGCCAACGCGCTGGAGCACGGGCCTGGCAAGATCGAGCTGACCGCGCGCGCGGTGGGGCGCCGCCACGTGCGCATCGAGGTCATCGACGAGGGCCCGGGACTGCCCGCCTCCGTCGGCGAGCTCACCCGGCGGCCGCGCGCCGGCCGCGGCCGGCGCGGCCGGGGACTGGCGATCGCCGAGGACATCGCCCGGCGCCATGGCGGCCGGCTCGCCGCGGCGCCGTCTCCGCGCGGCGCACGGA
>JACCQW010000442.1 GCA_013813955.1 Solirubrobacterales bacterium | reverse complement strand
GCTCGAGCTTGAACGACGTCACCAGCCCGCAACTCGCCCGCCGGTAGTAGGCGCGGCGCACGCTGAAGCGCCCGCCGCGGCGGCTGAGCGCCACGCGGCGCACGTCCTGCGCGCCGCCCGGCAGGCGCATCCGCAGACGGACGACGAACACGCCGTCGCCCGCGCCGCCTCCGCTCCACGTCACCGCGCCCGAGCGCCCACGGTAGCGCGCGACCCGGCGGTTGCCGAGGATCCGCCGCCCCGCCGACTGCTGAAAGACATCGATATCGACCTTGCGGCGCACGAGCCGTGAGAAGGCGATCCGCAGCCCGCGCCCGCGTGGGGTCACGCGCACCGAGCGGAAGCCGCGCGTCGGCACGCAGCGGTCGGGCCCGGCGCCCGCGGGCCCGTCCACGACGACGTCCTGCCTGCCGGTGACGCGGTCGCCGCGGCGGCTGTCGGTCCACGCCGCGAGCGGCGACTCCCCGGCAGTCCCCAGGCCGAGGCGCACCCCGAAGTTGGCGAGACGGTCACTGCCGACCGGTCCGATCCTCGCATCCGAGGGCACGTCGTTGAGCTTGCGCGGCGTCGAGAAGGTCGCGCCGGCATCGCTCGATTCGATCAGGTAGACGTCCTGGAGGCTGTCCGGGGCGAGGTCGTAGTAGGCGATGTACACGCGGCCCTGCGGCGTGACCGCCACTCGCGGGCGATGCTGCTGGTGATCATCGCCGCCCGGCGGGACGCCGACCACGCGCGGAGCACTCCATGTCTGGCCGCCGTCCCGGGTCGCGGCGAAGAAGACCCGGTACCGGCCGCCCGGCCTGTCCCACCAGGTGACGAACGCCTGGCCCGGCAGGCCGCCGGCGGCATGAAACCAGGGGAAGTTGGCGCTCTCCGGGGGGTAGCAGAGCTCGCCCGAGCAGGTCTGGAGCTCGGCGAGCCGCCTCGGCGGGTCAAAGCTCCTGCCCTGGTCGCCCGAGGTCGACGTGTACAGGACGGTGGGGTTGGGGTTGCCGGTGCCCGTGGACGTGAAGAACCCGTCGTTCCACGCGACGTAGACCTTGCCGGCGCGGTCGACGGCCACGAAGTTGCGCGCCGGGTCGGGAATGGTGACGGGGTTCACCCGGGCGGGCGGCAGGAAGGTCCTGCCCCCGTCTGCGGACGCGGCGACGAGGAGCATGCCCGGGTTGGGCAGGCAGTTGGCAACGCCCCTCGGCTCGGGGACGTCCGGCAGGCAATACCGCAGCCAGGCCGCGTAGTAGCGCCCCGTGCTCGGGTCCACGGCCCTCGACGAGTACAGATCGGTGTAGTCGGTGCCGGGGCCCGCCGGCTCGACGTTGACGGGCTGCTCGAAATCGCCGCCGCCCCGGGCCGCGGTCACCAGGACCCGTCTGTGACCCGGCTCCAGCGGCTCGTATTGGTAGTACAGCGTGCCATCCGGCCCGTAGGCGACGTGCGGGTCATAGCACTGGGGCAGCTCTCCCGGCAACGCGATCTGGGCGCCACGCCCCACGACAGCTTCCGTCCTCCACGTCCTGCCCCCGTCCTGGGACCGCGCGACACGACAGCTCTCGTGCCCGCGGCCCTCCTGAAAGGCTATCGCCAGCCGGGCGGGGTTCGTCGGATCGACGGCCACCGACGGCTGCTGGAAGGCGGCCGGCTCATTCGGGCTCACCGCTATGTCCGGCAGCGACGCGACCTGGGCCCGGCCGTCGCTCACGAGAACGAGCATGAGGAGGGAGACCAGGGCGATCAGTCCGATCGCCACCACGGGCCAGCCAGATCGCGGGAGGGTCCTGCGCCGGAGATCCACGCGCGAAATCTATCGAGATCAGGGAAGGGGGGTGCCGGCCACCAGCATGCGTCCGTGCACCGGCCGATCCTAGTCGGAACGTGAGCGTTCGCGCAGCGGTCGCCGCAAGCCACGATCATGGGCGGGGTGCGCCGCGCCGCGGCACTCTGGGTCGTGCTGTTCGCGGCGTACGCCGCGACGCTCGGCCTGCCCGCGTTCGGCACGTCGCAGTACGGCGGTGACGAGCCCCACCATCTGCTCACCGCGAAGTCGATCGTCTCCGACGCCGACGTCGACCTGCGCGACGAGTACGCCGCGCGCGCCTACCGCGAGTTCTACCCCTACGTGCTGGAGCGCCACGGCCGGCTGACCAACGGCCAGGCCAACGAGCCGCACGGCGTCGGCCTCCCGCTTCTGATCGCCCCCGCCTATGCGCTCGGCGGGGCGGTCGCGGTGCAGCTGCTGATGGCGGCGATCGCCGCGCTGGCCTTCGTGCTCGCCGCGGCACTGGCGCGGCGCATCGCGCCCGAGC
>JACCQW010000435.1 GCA_013813955.1 Solirubrobacterales bacterium | reverse complement strand
CCCGTGCTCGACAGGACGCGCCCGTCGGGGTCGACGACCTTGGCGCGGCCGGGAAAGCGCAGGCGCCCGAACCGGCCGCACTGGTTGGCCGATACCCAAACGACCTGGTTCTCCAGCGCGCGCACCTGGTCGAGCAGGTTGAAGTGGCGGACCTGGCGGTCGCGGCCGGTCAGCGACGCGGGCCGCAGGCGGCACACCGGCCAGGCCGCCAGCGACGCGATGATTCCCGCGCCGTCGAGCGACAGCTGGCGGGCGGCCTCGGGGAAGAACTTGTCGTAGCAGACGAGCATGCCCATCCGGCCTACCGGGGTATCGAACGCCGCAAACCCGTCGCCGGGAGCGAAGACGCCGCGCTCGCCCGGCGGGATGTGCACCTTGCGGTGACGGCCCAGGACGCCGTCGCCGCTCACGCACACCGCGCTGGACCAGGGGCCGCCCGCGCCCGCCTCGGTATACCCCACGCACAGCACGGTGTCACCCGCCATGCGCACGAGGCGCGCGATCTCCGGCCCGTCGGGAGCCAGGGCGGGCGGCGGGCCGACGCCGTGCCGGGAGCCCGCCACCTGCGGCTCGTAGATGTAGCCCCCGAGCGCGGCCTCGGGGAAGACCACGAGCCGCGCTCCCCGCGCCCGGGCCTGCATGACGTAGGACTCGATGCGGGCCAGTCCCTGCTTGATGTCGCGCCCGAATCCGGCGGCGACGGCCGCCACGGACGGATGGGTGCGTGATCCTCGCGAAACGGCCATGGGCGGAGATTGCCCGTCTCGCGGCCCCATGCCCTCCGACCGGTGTCGAAGATTTCGCCCGCGCGGGTGGCCCGCGTGGCGGGCGCGCAAGCGAACATGCAGATGTGCATCCATGAGATGCAAGCGTAGCCGCGGAATCGGGGCCTTCGGCTCATAGCGCGGTGACCGGCCCGAGCACCCGTTCCACGTACGCGTTGGCGAAGCGCCCCTCGGGGTCCAGCCGCGCGCGCACTGCGGCGAAGCGGTCCCAGTCCGGGTAGCGCCCGCGCAGCGTGGCGGCGGTCTGGAAGTGGCGCTTGCCCCAGTGCGGGCGGCCGTCGAAGCCGTCCATGATCGCCTCGACCGCGCGGAAGTAGGGCTCCCACGCCATCCCGCGGTACATGTGCACGGCGACGTAGGCGGTCTCGCGCCCGCCCGCGGGGCTGAGCAGCGCGTCGTCGGGCGCGACCGCGCGGACCTCGAGCGGGAACGGCACCGCGAGGCCGCGGGCGTCGATCGCCTCGCGGATCGCGCGCACCGCCTCGGCGGCACGCGCCCGCGGGAGCGCGTACTCCATCTCGGTGAAGCGCACGCGTCGCGGCGACGCGAAGACACGGTAGGAGCGGTCGACGCGCCGGCTCGAGGCCCCCGCTCGCGAGATCGTGCGGTTCAGCGCCGGGATCAGCGCGGGACGCAGGCGCCCGAGGCGGCAGGCGGCCTCGAAGGCATGGTTGCGCAGCAGGATGTCGTCCACCCACTCGCGGACCGGCCCGCGCGGGCGCGGCTCGGAGTCCACGCGCGTGTTCGTGCGGGTGAGCGCCAGCGCGCTGTGGGGGAACGTGAAGAACTCGAAGTGCTCGTGGGCGGCGAAGCGCTCCTCCAGGCCCTCGAGCACCTCGGCCAGCGGCTCGGCGGCGTCGACGCCCTCCAGAGTGAACGCGGGCACGACGCGCAGCGTCATCGCGGTCACCACGCCCAGCGCGCCGATGCTCACTCGAGCCGCCCGCCAGGCCTCGGGGTCCTCCCGCTCGGAGACCTCGAGCGTGCTCCCGTCCGCCAGCGTGAGCGCCACCGCGTGCAGCGCGGCGGAGAGGTTGCGCAGCCGCGCGCCGGTGCCGTGCGTGCCGGTCGCCGTCGCGCCGGCGATGGACTGCACGTCGATGTCGCCGAGGTTCTCCATGGCCAGGCCGTGGGAACACAGCGCCTCGGAGAGCTCGCGCAGCGTGATCCCCGCCTCGACGCGCACGAGCCCGCTCGCGGCGTCGACGTCCAGAACCCGGCGCATGCGCTCCAGCGACAGCAGCGTGCCGCCGGTGAGCACCGCGTCGGTGAACGAGTGCCCGGCGCCTGCGACCCGGACGGTGTGGCCCGCGGCGGCGGCGCGCTCGACGGCGACCGCGACCTCGGCCGCGCTCGCGGGATGCTCACGGACCGCCGGGGAGCACGCC
>JACCQW010000423.1 GCA_013813955.1 Solirubrobacterales bacterium | reverse complement strand
GCCGTGGACGTCGACATCGAGGTCGATCCCGCGGCGGGCGCGGTCGTCGTGACGACGACCGCGCGCGTGACCGCGCGCACGGGGGTCGAGATGGAGGCGATGGTCGGCTGCTCGGCCGGAGCGCTGTGCGTGTACGACATGGTCAAGGGCATGGAGCGGGGCGTGACCATCGAGCGCATCGAGCTGCTGGAGAAGCACGGCGGCCGATCGGGTACGTGGAGACGCGATGAGCAGGCCTGAGCCCCTCGTCGACGGCCACGGGCGGCGCATCGCCGACGTGCGCATCTCCGTGACCGACCGCTGCAACTTCCGCTGCCAGTACTGCATGCCCGCCGACGGCCTGCCCTGGCTGGAGCGCGATCAGGTGCTGAGCTTCGAGGAGATCGCCCGGCTGGTCGGCGTGCTCGCCCGCATCGGCGTCCACGACGTCCGCCTGACCGGCGGCGAGCCGCTCGTGCGCCGCGACTTCCCGCGGCTGGCCGCGATGCTCGCCGCGATCGACGAGGTGCGGGACCTCAGCCTCACCACCAACGGCTACCTGCTCGAGCGCGACGCCGGGGCGCTGGTCGCCGCCGGGATCGACCGCTTCAACGTCTCGGTCGACTCGCTGCAGCGCGACCGCTTCTTCGAGATGACCCGCCGCGACGCGCTGCCCCAGGTCCTGCGCGGCCTCGAGGTCCTCGCGGGATTTCCCGAGGCGCACCCGATCAAGGTCAACGCCGTCGGCCTGCGCGGGTTCACCGAGGACGAGGTGCTGCCGTTCGCGCGCTTTGCGCGCGAGCACCCCTACGAGGTGCGCTTCATCGAGTTCATGCCGCTGGACGCCGACCGCGCGTGGGACCTGGCCAAGGTGCTCACCGGCGAGGAGATCCGCGCCGCGATCCACGCCGTCCACCCGCTCGAGCCCGCGCCGCGCGAGCCCGGCGCGACCGCCCGGGTCTACCACTTCGCCGACGGCCGCGGGAAGATCGGCTTCATCAACCCCGTCTCCGACCCGTTCTGCGCCGACTGCGACCGCATCCGCCTGACCGCAGAGGGAAAGCTGCGTACCTGCCTGTTCAGCCTGCACGAAACCGACCTGCGCGCTCCGCTGCGCGCCGGCGCCGACGACGCCGAGCTCGAGCGCCTCATCCGCACGGCGGTGTGGCGCAAGGAGCTCAAGCACCGCGTCAACGAGCCGGGCTTTCGCCGGCCGGCCCGCACGATGTCCCAGATCGGCGGCTGAACCCGATGGCGCGGGCCGCCGTGCTGACGGTGAGCGACTCACGCGCGGCGGGCGCCCGCGCCGACGAGAGCACCGCGCTGATCGCCGGCGTCCTCGCCGCCGCGGAGATCGAGGTCGTGACCACGCGCCTGGTCGGCGACGAGCACGACGACATCGCCGCCGCGCTGGTCGAGCTCGCGGCGAGCGCGGACCTCGTGCTGACCTGCGGCGGCACCGGCCTGGCGCCACGCGACGTCACCCCGGAGGCCACGCGCTCGATCCTGGACCGCGAGGCGCCCGGCCTGGCCGAGGCGATGCGCGCCGAGACCGCGCGGATCACGCCCCAGGCATGGCTGTCGCGGGCGGTCGCCGGCCAGCGCGGGCGCGCGCTGATCGTCAACCTGCCGGGCAGCCCGAAGGGCGCGATCGAGTGCCTGGAGGTGCTGCTCCCGCTGCTGCCCCACGCGCTGGCCGTCGGCGAGGGCGGCGGCGAGGGCGGGCACGCGCACGGACGCTGACGTCGTCGCTCAACCGCGGTGTAGCGGGGCGACCTACGGAAAAGACCGGGACCCCGAACGGGTCACCGTGTTACTCCCGCAACCCGATGACCTCCAGGGCCTCGACCTCGGTGCGATAGTTCCCCCACCACCAGACCAGCCCGTCGCGGACCCTGAGGGCCTGCCACATCGTCTCGTCGAACATCACGCCGCTCTGCCCGGCCCGCCCGGTGACGCGGATGCGCACGATGATCAGCTCACCGTGATCGCGGATCTCCTCAGCGACCGGCCGCCAGTCTTCGAACACCGAGCGCAGGTGCTCCCAGAACGCGCGCACGCCGTCGTGGCCGCGATAGAGCTCGCCTTCGACCTGCGCCTGCATGGGCATCACCTCGCAGTCCGGATGATGCAGCGCCACAAACGCCTCCAGATCACCACGCCGGAAGGCGTCATACGCGCGCTCGACCTTCTTCACGTTCTCGTGCGACATCGCCCTCCCGTATCGCGCTCACACGGCGTCGGTCGTGATGTCGGAAGGTGCAATCGGGGCGCCCGGATTTGAACCGGGGACCTCTCCGACCCGAACGGAGCGCGCTACCAGGCTGCGCCACGCCCCGATGCGCGGGGATTATCTCACGATGAGCCCGCGACCGCGCGGTAGTACCGAACGGCGAGGCCGGTGATGAGCGTCTGGAGGGCCGATTCGAGCGTCACGTCCTGCTTGTCGGCGTAGCGCTGGACGCCCGTTTCCTCGATCCGCTGGGCCTGGCGGACGACGTCGTCCATGAGCTCGGGATGGCGGTCGGCGAAGTACGCGCCGAGGGCATACAGCGCGGTGTCGGTGAACGGCTCGAGCTCGCTTGCCGCGCCGCGGTCGCTCAAGTGGGGCCTGCCGGGATGTTTGGTTGGGCGACGATCGCGGTCAGCGCGCCCCCGAGGTCCGGAACGGCCGCCGGCGCCGACGCTCCGACGCCGGCCGTGCCCTCCGTGGTCGCGTCGCCGGATCCGCCGCTCGTCGCCGAGGGGCCGGTCGGGCTGTTCGAGGTGGCGGCGCCACCCGCTCCGGTGATCCCCGTGGCCACGCCGGTGACCGCGTCGCCGAGCCCCGACGACGCCGGCGCGCCGGTTGCGGCGGGGGTCGAGG
>JACCQW010000420.1 GCA_013813955.1 Solirubrobacterales bacterium | reverse complement strand
GTGAAGGTCGGCGGCCGGCGCGCGTACGCGCTGGCGCGGGCCGGCGAGGCGGTCGAGGTGCCCGAGCGCACCGTGACCGTGCACCGCTTCGAGCAGCTGTGGCGCGACGCGGACCCCGCGGGCCCGCGCGCGGCCTTCACCATCGAATGCTCGTCGGGGACCTACGTGCGCTCGCTGGTCGCCGACCTCGGCGACGCGTACTGCGTGGGGCTGCGGCGCACGGCAATCGGGCCGTTCTCGGTGGAGGACGCCGACCCGGCCCGGGTGCTTGGTCTGGCCGATGCACTGGCTTTCCTGCCCGCCGTTCGCCTGGAGGGCGACGAGGCGCGGCGGGCCGCCCATGGGGTGGCGGTCGGGCGGGCGCCGGAGGGCGCGGCGGACGTGCTCCTGCTCGACGCCGACGGCCCGATCGCGGTCGCCCAGCCGCGGGACGGGCGGCTGAAGCCCGTCGTAGGCTTCCGCGGATGAAGGTCACCCACCTGCCCGAGGTCGAGCGCCGGCCGCGGCGCGTCGCGGTCGGGACCTTCGACGGGGTCCACCTCGGCCATCGGGAGGTGATCCGCGGGTCGGACACCGTCCTTACCTTCGAGCCCCATCCCTCGTCGATCGTGCAGCCGAGCGCGGCCCCGCGGCTGCTGACCGATCTCGCCCGCAAGGCGACACTCGTCGGGTCGCTCGGGGTCTCCGAGCTCGTGGTCATCCCGTTCGACGACGAGTTCGCGCTGCGCAGCGCGGAGGAGTTCATCGAGGACGTGCTCGTGGGCGCGCTGCAGGCCACGCACGTCTCGGTGGGCGAGAACTTCCGCTTCGGCCACAAGGCCCACGGCGACCCCGTGCTGCTACAGGAGGACGATCGCTTCGAGACCCGCGTGGCGGAGCTGCTGGAGGTCGACGGCGAGATCGTCTCCTCCAGCCACATCCGGGGGCTGCTGCTCGGCGGTGCGGTCGAGTACGCCGGGCGCCTGCTCGGCGCCCCGTTCGTCATGGCCGGCGAGGTCGTGCACGGCGACAAGCGCGGCCGTGAGCTCGGGTATCCGACCGCGAACGTCGTACCCGACGCGCGCTTCGTCACGCCGGCCCACGGCGTCTACGCGTGCATGGCCAACGAGGGCGCGCCCGCCGCGGTGAGCATCGGCGTGCGCCCGACCTTCGTCACCGGCCGCGGTGAGCTCGCCGAGGCGTACCTCATCGACTTCGAAGGCGACCTATACGGCACCTGGCTGCAGCTCGCCTTCCACAAGCGCCTGCGCGGCGAGAAGCGCTTCGCCTCCGTCGACGCCCTCGTCGAGCAGATGGCCGCCGACGTGGAGGCCGCCCGCGCGATCCTGCGCTGAATCGTCACGATCCGCCCGCCTGCTCGCCGCACGGGACCCACGATGCTGACGCTGCTACGGTTCCGCGTCGCATGTCACTGACCCAGGAACGCAAGCTCGAGCTCGTCAGCCGGTTCGGCACGGACGACCGCGACACCGGGAACACGCGGGTCCAGATCGCGCTGCTCACCGAGCGCATCAACGAGCTGACCGAGCACCTGCGCTCCAACTCCAAGGACCACCACTCGCGTCGCGGGCTACTGATGCTCGTGGGCCGCCGCCGCCGGCTGCTCAACTACTTCCAGAAGCGTGATCTGGAGGGTTACCGCGCGCTCATCAAGGAGCTGGGGCTCCGCCGGTGAGCATCATCGAGCCTGGGGCGCAGGCCCCGGAGTTCACCCTCCGGACCGAGGACGGCGAGGACTTCACGCGCGCCGATCTCGCGGGGCACACCACGGTCCTGGTCTTCTACCCGTCCGCGTTCAGCGCGGTCTGCACCGATCAGCTGCAGATCTATGAGGAGGTCCTCGGGGACTTCGAGGAGCAGGGCGCGACGCTCTATGCCGTCTCGACCGATGGGGGCTACAGCCAGAAGGCCTTTCGCGAGTCGCTGGGCGTGACGATCGCGCAGCTCTCGGACTTCGAGCCCAAGGGCGCCGCGTCGAGGGCGTTCGGCGCCTACTTCGAGCCCGCGGGCACCAGCAACCGCGCGCTGGTCATCGTCGGCCCCGACCAGGTCGTGCGGTGGTCGTGGCTGGGCGACTCGCCCGGCGACCTGCCCGGCGCGAACCTGATCTTCGACGGCCTGGCCTCAGCTCCCACCTGAGCGCCGCTGCGCGAGCAGCGCCGGCACCCGCTCGGCCCGATGGTCGAAGATCGCCTCCAGGTCGCGGCGCACGAGCAGCCGGTCGGCCAGCTCGCCCAGAGCCCCGAAGCCGATCGCGTAGCGCACGACGTCGCGCATGATCGTCGCGTCCGCGCCGTCGGGCTCGAAGGTGTGCGTGTGGTGCCACAGCGCATAGGGGCCGCGCACCTGCTGGTCGACGAAGCGGTGCGGTGCCTCCCAGGCCTGGATCGACGTCAGCCACGAGACCGGCACGCCGCGCACGCGCAGCCGGTACTGGATGAGCGTGCCTACGCGCATCTCGATCGGCTGCGGCGTGATCACCTGGAAGCGCAGCAGCGCCGGCGTGATCGCCTCCAGGTTCGCCGCCTCGGCGAAGAACCCGAAGACCTCCCCGGGCGTGCCGGGCAGGCGCTGCTCGCGCCGGAGGGTGTGGATGCGCACGTCACCGTCTACGGCCTCTAGGCTCTGCGCGGATGACCGCCCTGCGCAGCGCACCGCCTCCGCCGCTGCGTGGCGACGATCACGTCCGCGGCGACGACGCCGCGCCGGTCGTCCTCTTCTACGGCGATTTCACGTGCCCGCGCTGCGCCGTGGCCCACCTCAGCCTGCGCGCCACCGCCACGCGCGTCGTCTTCCGCCACCTCGCGCTGCGGGCCAAGAGCTCGCGCGCGGTGCCGCTCGCCGCGGCCGCAGAAGCCGCGGCGGCGCAAGGCGCCTTCTGGGCGCTGCACGATGCGTTGTACGCCGACCAAGGCCGCACGGAGGACCCGCATCTGTGG
>JACCQW010000417.1 GCA_013813955.1 Solirubrobacterales bacterium | reverse complement strand
GACCACGGGCGCGACGCGCCGCCTGCAGCCGCGGACCCCCGGACCGTCGGCCACGGAGCCGTCGGGGCGGGCGGGGTCGGGCTCCGGCCGCGCACGCCGGCTGACCGCGGCATTCGTGGTCCTGGCGATCCTCGTCGTGCCGGTCGCCATCGGCGGCTACATCGCCAGCCAGTCCGTCTACTTCGTCGGCACCGACGACGACGGCTTCGTGACGATGTACCGCGGCCTGCCCTGGGAGCTGCCCGCCGGCCTGGAGCTCTACAGCGTCAACTACGTCTCGGGGGTGCGCGCCGACGCCGTGCCCGACCTGCGCCGCAGGCGCCTGCTCGACCACAGCCTGCGCTCACGCGACGACGCGGCCGACCTCGTCCGCGAGCTCGAGCGCGGGAGGCTGGCCTCGTGACATCGCGCCATTGCTCGACCATGGCCGCCGCGAACCCGCGGCGGAGCTGCTTGCAATGAGCGAGCGCAACCGCGAGCTGTTCGCGCTGATCCCCGCCTCGCTGCTCGTGACCGCCGGCTTCACCGCGGTCTTCGTCCAGCGCGAGGACCTGCTGTCGAACCTCTCGCTCACCTACGGGGCGCTGTTCCTCGCGCTGTGCCTCGGCGCGCACCTCGTGCTGCGCTTCACGCTCCCGCACGCCGACCCCTACCTCTTCCCGCTCGTCGCGCTGCTGGCCTGCTTCGGCCTGGTGATGCTCTACCGCCTCGACGAGGAGTTCGCGCGCGAGCAGGCACAGTGGTTCGTCGTCGGCCTGATCTTCTTCGCCGGGACCATCATCGCGCTGCGCGAGGACCATCGGGTGCTCGAGCGCTACCGCTACGTGATCGCCACCGTCGGGATCCTGCTGCTGCTGCTGCCGCGCCTGAGCGCTCCGATCAACGGGGCCTACCTGGCCTTCACGGTCGGCCCGATCTCCTTTCAGCCGGCGGAGCTGGCCAAGATCGCGATCGTCATCTTCCTGGCCTCCTACCTGCGCGACACGCGACAGGTCCTCGTGATCGGCGCGCGGCGGTTCGCGGGGATCACCTTCCCCCCGCTGAAGCACCTCGGGCCGCTGCTGATGGTGTGGGGCGCGGCGATGACGATGCTGTTCGTCATCCAGGACATCGGCTCGTCGCTGATGTTCTTCGGCGGCTTCCTCGCGCTCGTCTACGTGGCGACGAACCGGATCTCCTTCGTCGTCATCGGCCTCGGGCTGTTCGCGCTGGGGGCCCGGCTGCTCTACGCCCTGCGCCCGACGATCGAGAACCGTGTCGAAGCCTGGCTGAACCCCTTCGATCGCCAGCTCTACGACGCGACCGGCGGCAGCTACCAGCTCGCGCAGTCGGTCTTCTCGCAGGCCGACGGGGGGCTGTTCGGTCAGGGCTTCGGTCAGGCGATCATCGAGCTGCCCGGCGGCACCCGCATCCTGCCCGCGGCGCACACCGACTTCATCTACGCGGTGATCACCAACGAGCTGGGGCTGCTCGGAGCCTGTGCGGTGCTGCTCACCTACCTGCTCGTCATCGAGCGCGGCTTCAAGACCGCGATGCTCGCCACCGATTCGTTCTCCAAGCTGCTGGCCACCGGCCTGACGTCCGTGCTCGCGCTGCAGGTCTTCGTCATCGTCGGCGGGGTGACCAAGCTCATCCCGCTGACCGGCGTGACGCTGCCGTTTGTCTCCTACGGCGGATCGTCGATCGTGGCGAACTTCATCCTGCTCGCGCTGCTGCTGCTCGTCTCCGACCGGGCGCGGCGGGAGGCCCAGGTGCGATGAACGCCCCGATCCTCAAGCTCTTCGGGCTGTTCCTCGTGCTGTTCGCGGGGCTCGTGGCCTTCACGAGCTGGAACAGCGTGATCAACGCCGAGTCCTACCGCGAGAACGCGCTCAACCAGCGGGGCCTGATCGAGGAGCAGCGCATCCGTCGCGGGCTCATCCGCGCACGCGGGGGAGACCTTCTCGCGCGCTCGGTGCAGGGCGAGGCCGGGCTGTTCACCCGCCGCTACACCGACGCCGCGGAGCTGTTCGCCCACGCGATCGGCTACTCGTTCATCGGGCGCGGCCGCGCGGGCCTGGAGCGCGAGCGCAACGAGGCGCTGATCGGGGAGCGCAACGCGCTGACGTCGGTCTTCGACGAGCTGCGAGGAGAGCAACAGGAGGGCGACAACATCATCACGAACCTCGATCCCGGCGCCCAGCGGGTGGCCCAGCGGGCGCTCAACGGCCGCAAGGGGTCGATCGTCGCGATCGAGCCCGAGACCGGCAAGGTGCGCGTGATGCTCAGCGTCCCCGGCTATGACCCCGGCGACGTCCGCGACAACGCGACCTTCCGCCGCCTGAACAGCGACGAGGACAACGCGCCGCTGGTCAACCGCGCGACGCAGAGCACCTATCCGCCCGGCTCGACGTTCAAGGTCGTGACCGCTGCGGCCGCGCTGGACAGCGGGCGCTTCACCCCCGACTCCACCGTCAACGGCGACTCCGGAAAGCCCATCTCCGGCGTCCCCCTGGCCAACTTCGGGGGGAAGGACTTCGGGTCGATCACGCTCACGACCGCTCTGACGAACTCCGTCAACACGGTGTGGGGGCAGGTCGCCGAGCAGCTCGGCAAGGAGACCATGGACCAGTACATGGAGCGCTTCGGCTTCAACGCGGAGCCTCCGATGGACTACCCCAAGCAGCAGCTCGTGCCCAGCGGGATCTACGCCGAGGACGGGGAGCTGCTCGACGTGGAGTCCCAGGCGGTGGACATCGGGCGCGTGGCGATCGGGCAGGAGCGCCTGCTGGTGACCCCGCTGCAGATGGCGATGGTGGCCGCGGCGGTGGCCAACGGCGGTGAGCTGATCCAGCCGCGGCTGACCGACCGCATCGTCGACCGCGACGGTCGAACGATCGAGGAGATCGAGCCCGAGTCGATGGGCCGCGTGATGAAGCGGTCCACCGCCGCCCAGCTGACCGCGATGATGGGGCGCGTGGTCGAGGAGGGCACGGGCACCGCAGCCGCGCTGTCGGGCATCGACGTGGCGGGCAAGACGGGCACGGCGGAGATCGTGGCCGAGACCGACGTCAACCAGCCGTGGTTCATCGGCTTCGCCCCCCAGGGGGGCCCGGAGATCGCGATCGCCGCGACGATCGAGCGCCAGCAGGGCGGCCAGGGCGGCGTCGACGCCGCCCCGATCGCCAAGGCCGTGCTGCAGGAGCTGCTCGGATGAGGGACGTCGCGCGCGACACCGTGGTCGACGGCCGCTACCAGGTGATCGACCGCCTCGGCTCGGGGGGGATGGCGGACGTCTTCTGCGCGCAGGACCTGCAGCTCGGGCGCAAGGTCGCGCTGAAGCTGCTGCACGAGCGCTTCGCCGAGGACGAGGAGTTCGTGGAGCGCTTCCGGCGCGAGGCCTCGTCGGCGGCGGGGCTGCAGCACCAGCACGTCGTGTCGGTCTACGACCGGGGCGACTGGGAGGGCACCGCGTACATCGCGATGGAGTACATCGCGGGCAGCACGCTCAAGGAGGTCATCCAGCGGGAGGGCCCGCTGGACCCGGCCCGCGCCGTCGACCTGACGATCCAGATCCTGCGCGCGGCCCGCTTCGCGCACCGCCGCGGGGTCATCCACCGCGATCTGAAGCCCCACAACGTGATGCTCGACGACGAGGGGCGCGTCAAGGTCACCGACTTCGGCATCGCCCGCGCGGGCGCGTCGGACATGACGCAGACCGGCTCGATCATGGGCACCGCGCAGTACCTGTCGCCCGAGCAGGCGCAGGGCCACGCGGTCAACGCGACGTCCGACCTGTACTCGATCGGCGTCGTGCTCTACGAGCTGCTCACCGGCCAGATCCCCTTCGAGGCGGAGTCGGCGGTGAGCATCGCGGTCAAGCACGTCAACGAGCCGCCCGTGCCGCCGGCGCGCCTGAGCCCCGCGGTGACGCCCGAGCTCGACGCGATCGTGCTGCGCGCGCTGGCCAAGGACCCGGCGGAGCGCTTCGCCGACGCCGACGAGTTCATCGCCGCGCTGGAGGCCGCCGCGTCGCGGCTGGCCGGGGCGACCGCCGCGACCGCGGTGGGCGACACCGGCGCCCTGGGCATGGTGGCGGCCCCCGTGCCGCTACCCGTGGGGGTGCCGCCGACCGGGCTGCACCCCGCCGCCCAGCCCTACGAGATCGAGCGCGAGCGCGTCTACGCGCCGCCCGAGCGAGCGCGCCGGCGCCGCTGGCCGTGGGCGCTGCTCGCCGCGCTGCTCGTCGCGGGGGCGATCGTCGCCGCGCTGCTGCTGACCGGCGAGGAGGCCGTCCAGGTGCCCAACGTGGTGGGCAGCAGCATCTCCGTCGCCCAGCAGCGCCTGGAGGACGAGGGCTTCGAGGTCACGACCGTACGCGACAACTCCGACAAGCCGCGCAACACCGTGGTCGGTCAGAACCCGGGTCCCAACGAGGTGGCCGACGAGGGCTCGGAGGTGACGATCACCGTCTCCGACGGCCCCGCGATCCGGGCGGTGCCCGACGTCGCCGGCGAAGGCAGGCGCACCGCCCGGCGAACGCTGCGCGCGGCGGGCTTCGAGGTCCGCGAGCGGCGCGCGTTCTCGGCGGAGGTGCGCGTGAACCGCGTCATCGAGCAGTCGCCGTCCGGCAGCTCGCAGGCCGAGCAGGGCTCGACCGTGACGATCACCGTCTCGCGCGGGCCCGAGCAGGCGACGGTGCCCTCCGTCGTGGGGCGCGGGGAGGACGAGGCGCGCAGGGCGCTCGAGGACGCCGGGTTCCGCGTGGCCGTGCGCCAGCAGGAGTCCGAGGACGCCAGGCCCGGCATCGTGCTCGCCCAGGATCCCGCGGCGGGGGGTAGGCTGACCAGCGGCTCGACCGTGACGCTCACCGTCGCCGAGGAGTCCCAGGAGGTCGAGGTCCCCGACGTCGTGGGCGACACGCAGAACGAGGCCACCCAGACGCTGTCGGCCGCGGGCTTCGAGGTCGACGTCGAGGAGACGCGGGTCGACAGCCCCGGCGATGACGGCGAGGTGCGGTCTCAGTCCCCGCGCGGCGGGCGACGCGCCGACCGCGACTCCGCGGTGACGATCACCGTCGGGCGATTCGACCCCGACCTGGACCCCGATCCCGAGCCCGGCCAGCAGCCCGAGCCGGGGCCCGGCGGCGGGCCGGCCCCCCCGCCGGCCTCGCCGTGAGG
>JACCQW010000403.1 GCA_013813955.1 Solirubrobacterales bacterium | reverse complement strand
GCACAGCGCGTCGCGCGCGTCCGCGCGTGCGGGCGCGCCGACGAGCACGAGCCCCTCCGGCAGCTCGCCGGGCACGTCCTTGGCGCTGTGCACCGCGAGGTCGACCACCCCGTCCAGCAGCGCGGACTCCAGCTCCTTGACCCACTTCTCCTTGTCGGGCGCCGCACGGTCGCGGTCACCCGAGGTCGTGATCGCGACGAGCTCGACGTCCGGCGGGCCACCCGGGCCACCGAGCAGCTCGGCCATCTGACCCGCCTGGGCGAGCGCGAGGGCGCTGCCCCGGGTGCCGAGCCTCACGAAGAGGCGCGGCGCGGCAGCGGGCGCACGTTGTCGCCGCGCTCGGTCTCCGGCGCCTCGACGGCGGGGGTGGGTGGGCCGCCTTCCAGCCCGAAGAGCTCGCGCATGATCTGCAGGCGGCCGTGGCTGCGCGCCTCGCCGAGGGTCTTCAGCCGCAGGGTGGGCTCGTGCAGCAGCCGGTTCATCACCGATCGCGCGACGGCCTCGATCCGCGCGCGGTCGCGCGCCGACGCCGTCTCCCAGCGGGCCGCGTTCTCGGCGAGCACCTGCTCGACGATCGCCTCGCCGTGATCGCGCAGCTCGCGGATGGTGGGCAGCACGGACAGCGCGCCCAGCCATTCGGCGAAGCGCGAGATCTCCTGCTCGACGATCGCCTCGGCCTGCGCCGCCTCGATCGAGCGCACCGAGAGCGTCCGGGCCACGACGGCCTGCAGGTCGTCGATGTCGTACAGCGTGACGCCGGGCTGCTCGCCGCACGCGGGGTCGATGTCGCGGGGGACGGCGATGTCGATGAGCAGCAGCGGCCGGTGCGCACGCCGGCGCATGACGAGCTCGAGCTCCTCCTGGCCGAGCAGCGGGTGCGGAGAGGCCGTCGAGGCGACCACGATGTCGGCACGTCCGAGCTGGTCGGGCAGCTGGTCCAGCGCGACGACGCCGCCGCCGAAGCGCTGCGCCATCGACCGCGCGCGGTCGGCGTGGCGGTTGGCGACGAAGATCGTGTGCACGCCGCGCTCGGCCAGCGCGCGGGCGGTCAGCTCGCTCGTCTCCCCGGCGCCGATGATGACCACGTGGCGGCGCGCGAGGTCGCCGAGGACGTCCTGGGCGAGGTCCACGGCCACCGAGGAGATCGACGCACGGCCCGCACCGATCGCGGTCTCGCTGCGCACGCGCTTGCCGGCCTGCAGGGCGGCGGTGAACAGGCGGTTGGTCAGCGGCCCGGTGGTGCCGGCGGCGAGCGCCAGCTCGTAGGCGCGCTTGACCTGGCCCTGCACCTCGGCCTCCCCGACGATCATCGACTCCAGGCCGGCGGCGACGCGGAAGAGCTGGCGCGCGGCGTCGCAGTTGCGCGGCGAGTAGATGCTCCCCGCCAGCTCGGTGGGGCGAACGTTCGCGCGCTGGGCGAGCATGCCGAGCACCTCGCTCTCGCCGGCCACCGGGTCGCCGACGACGAGCGTGATCTCCGTGCGGTTGCAGGTGGAGATGACGACGGCCTCGTGCACCTCGGGGTGCGCGGCCATCTCGCGCAGGAAGCCGGGGACGGCGCCCTGGGTCAGCGCGAGGCGCTCGCGCAGCTCCACGGCCGCGGTCTTGTGGGAGATCCCGAGCGTGATGAGCTCGCTCATCACACGGTCTCCCCGACGCGCTGCTCGGAGCCCGCGCGGTCGCGCTGGACCATGTCGGCGATCTCCACGACCTCGCGCTCGATCCGGCTCAGCCGCGCCGCCATGATCGCGACGTAGATCAGCACGAGGGCGAAGAAGACGAGGTACGCCCCCGCGACGTACTTGCCGGCCTCGTCGAGCGGCAGGGCGGGGAGCATCAGAGACCCGGCGCGGCGCTCCGGCCGATCGGCACGAACTCGTCCTCGCCCGCCAGGCTGCGCCGCAGTGCCCGCAGCCGGAAGCGCGCGTGCTTGGCGGCCATCTCGAACTTCCACAGCGTGATGAACAGCAACGTCATCCCCACGAGCGCGACGAAGAAGGTCAGCAGCATCTTGTCGGGCATCCCGCCGGTCGTGGTGCCGAGCGTCTCGGGGTGCACGAAGTTCTGCGCCATGCGCACCGCGGCGAAGTTCAGCGGCACGAACGCGCCCGCGACGATCGCGAACACCGATGCGTAGCGGGCCTGCTTCTCCTTGTCCTCGATCGAGAAGCGCAGCGGCGTGTAGGTCGCGTAGAGCAGGAAGACGATGAGGAAGCTCACGAGCATCGGCTCGTCCCAGACCCACCAGTGCCCCCACGACGCGCGCGCCCAGATCGAGCCGGTGACGAGAACGCCGACCGCGAGCACGATCGCCAGGTGGATGGCCACGTAGGAGCGCATGTCCCAGCGCGGGTCGCCGCTGCGCAGGTGCATGATCGCGAAGATCCCGCCCGCCACGAAGCCGCACAGCGCGACGATCCCCATCGGGACGTGCACGTAGAAGATCTTCTGGACGAAGCCCTGGTCGGCGTCCAGCGGCGCGAAGAAGAACACCAGCGCGAGCGCGGTGCTCATGACGACGACGGTGGCTATGGACAGGGCGCGCAGCCCCTTGCCGTAGACGATGGCTAGTCCTCCAGGAGGAAGTCGAAGACCGCGTAGGCGATCAGCGCGAACAGCAGATCATAGAGCCCGAGCACCGCCAGCCACCGGGCCGGCAGCGCCTCTGCGCCTTCCTGCAGGAATAGCGGCGTGGTGGCCTCCGCGGCGGCCAGGACCACGGGGACGAGCAGCGGCAGCGCCACGAGCGGGACGATGAGGTCGCGCGCGCGCGTCTGGATGGCCAGCGCGGCGACGAGCGTCCCGACGATCGCGATGCCCGCGTTGGCGGCCGCGAGCACGAGGACGAGCTCGGGCAGCGCCTGGCCCGGGCCGGGGCCCAGCAGCAGGACCACGAACGCCGGCACGGCCACGACCTCGACCACGCATAGGTAGCAGAACAGCCCGAGCGCCTTGGCCACCAGCAGCGCGGTGCGGTCGACGGGCGCCAGCAGAAAGCCGTCGAAGCCGCCCTGCTCGTGCTCGGCGACGAACAGGCGGTTGACCCCGAGGATCGCGGCGAACAGCACGGTGACCCACAGCACGCCGGAGGCCAGGTCGCCGTCGATGCGGTCGCGATCCAGCCCGAAGTGGAAGATCACGTAGGTGGTGACGCTGAACAGCGCCATCGCGGGCACCGACTCGCGCGTGCGCAGCTCGACCGCCAGGTCCTTGGCCAGCAGGGCGCCGACCGTGCGCCTCATCGGTACAGCGAGCCGATCTGCTCCGGCGTCACGTCGGCGGCCGCGGCCAGCAGCGCGACGCGCCCGCCCTTGAGCCCGAGCGCGAGGTCGGCGCCCGCCAGCCCGCCAGCCGGATCGTGGCTGGTCAGCACGCGCGTGCGCCCGCTCGTGCGCCCTATG